>DATLUO010000268.1 GCA_035533075.1 Pirellulales bacterium
GCAGGGTAACACTTCCCGTTGGAGTTCTGCCAGCACCTCCTGCCGGAAGTACCTGCCGCTGCGTTGGTTACGTCCTGACGCGGCCCACGCAGGGCGGCGAAAGCTGTTACCCTGAGATTCCTTGATTTGAACCACGCCGAAGATGGCCAATTGCAAAGCGTGGCAGCCTTCCAAATTGGTTGGCAGCCTTCGAAAAAACGCGGCAAAAATGATCGTCGCGACCTCGAAGATGGCCGATTGCAAACAATCACCCGCCTAAACAACAGAAACGAAATGGCGGTGGCTGGGGCAGAGTCGCGCCGATTGGGGAGTTCCGCGCAAATCGCCGTCGCGGCGATGCCCTGGTAGAGCCACCACCGGGGCATCGCTGGCCGGCGGCGCGTATTGCAAGTGCGGATCGATCTCGGCCAGCTTCTGCCCAGCCACCGCCGATTGCGTGCAGTATAGCAACTTGGCGGGTGGAGACAACAGGTCACACCCTACGGCTGCGGCAGCGAAGCGGTATAATTCCCAGAATGCCCCAAGGCCGACTTTTTTACGACCCAGGCGCAGCCGATGTCTGAGCGACGGCTGCGCGGTAGATACCGATGACAACGAAACAAAGGCCCTATGTCGAAGGCGACGAACCGGTGCCCGGCTATCGCCTGACGGCCTATCTGGGCGAGGGGGGCTTCGGCGCGGTGTGGCGGGCCACGGCGCCGGGCGGCGCGCCGGCCGCGCTGAAGATCGTCGATCTCGGCACCCGCCAGGGCCAGAAAGAGTTCCGGGCACTGGCGGTCATCAAGCGGCTTCAGCATCCCAACCTGGTGCCGATCTCGGCCTACTGGCTGAAAGACGCCGACGGCCAGTTTCTCGATCCGGCCGACATGGAGCAGGTTGCCATGCAAGGAGTGCAAAGCACCGTCGGCAACAGCACCCAACAGACGATCGCCGTGCCTCGCTTTCGACCGCCGTTGGAGCTGTTCATTGCCATGGGCCTGGGGCAAAAGAGCCTGGGCCAACGGCTGGCCGAGTGTCGCGAGCAGGGTCTCGACGGCATCCCGCCCGCCGAACTGCTGCGCTATATGGACGACGTGGCCAGCGCGCTCGATCACCTCGGCAATCCGTCCGGGCAGATCGGTGCGGCGCTCGACGGCGTGCAGCACGGCGACATCAAGCCGCAGAACATCCTGATCGTCAGCGGTCGGGCCCAGGTGTGCGATTTTGGCCTGGCACGCGTGCTCACCGACACGCGGCGCACCAGCCTGTCGGGCAGCCCCGCCTACATGGCCCCCGAGACGCAAAAAAACGTGCTCAGCCCCGCGGTCGATCAATATTCGCTGGCCATCACTTACTTCGAACTGCGTACGGGCCGGTTGCCCTTCGCGGACGATCTCTCGCTGCTTGAGATGTGGAACGTCCATCTGAACGGCACGCTTGACCTGTCGGCGTTGGCCCCGGCCGAACGCGAAGTCATCGCCCGTGCCACGGCGCTCGATCCGGCCATGCGGTTCGCGACTTCAGGCGAGATGGTCGACGCGCTGCGAAAAGCGGTCGCCGGTGAATCAGCACCGGCGCCGCAATCGGTGGTCGTGCCCGTGCCGCACACGCCGTCGAAGTTGAGGCCGGTGTTGATGCTGGCAGCCATGTTCGGATTCGCGGCCGTAGCCGTCATGGGCTGGTTTCACAGCAGCTCGCAGCTCGCACCCATCCGGCCTGTCCACGGCTTGGCGCTGCACGTCAAGCCGGTCGTGCTCAAAGCGGGCGAAAACGGGCTGGCGCAGGTTCAAGTGCGACGCGGCGATTGCAACGGGCCCATTCGCCTCACCTGGCGAGACCTCCCCGAGGGCGTCGTCCCGCAGGGTGAATTGGTTGTGCCGGCTGCTGATGTGGCCGCGGATATTACGCTCTCCGTCGACGCCAAAGTGCCGGAGACAACGACGAAGGTTTATATGTCGGCGACGGCGCCGGGCGTCGACACGATCGAGGCGGAGGTCGAGCTGCGGATCGTGCCGGCCGACGTATGGCTCCCTGCGGACAAACCTTTTCGAGTCGCTGTGGGGGCCGATTACGCTCGCATCAATGGACGTTATTATGCGGCCACGATCGAGTATGCCGCGCATGGCGTGGTGGTGCCGTTTCGTTTGATCGAGCACCAGGCGGCCGATGACCCCTCGCCCTTTTACATCATGCAGGACAAACTGGCCAACGAAGTCTTCGCCGCCTTTGCCGCACAGATGCCCGACGCGACCGAGAATTGGAGACAGAGCCGGCTGGAAAGCGGCAAGAAACTGGATGAAGGTTCGAAGCTGCCGGTGATGAACGTCACCTGGGACGAGGCCCTCGCCTGTGCCGCTTGGCTGGGCGGACGGTTGCCTACCCTCGACCAATGGGACAAAGCGGCCGGCCGGCGTGAAACCGGCAGAGCCCCGCGAGAAGGTCCGTATCGAGGAATGTGGCACGCCGACCATCCGCTCGATATTGCCGTCGGCCTGAAAGCGCCGCGAGAGATCGGCGCCGCGCAGGACGACGTCAGCCCGTTCGGTTGCCGCGATATGTCGGGCAACGGGCTGGAATGGACGCGAAGCTGCCGAGACGACTACGCCGACCTTCGCGGCGGCAATTACCTGCTGAAAGAACCTTTCACGTTCAAGCTGCTGGACGAGTTCGAAACGCCTTCCAGTCGGCCCTGCACGCAGGCATTTCCCTACGTCGGTTTTCGCGTGGTGATCGACGATTTTTGATGGGTGGCAGACCGGTCCGGCAATCGACGTAAGGTGGGACAAGTATGGATTTTGATAAACCAAACGAATGCTTGATCGGGCGTAGGGTGGGACCAGCGAGCTTGCGAGCGCCGGCCCACCACAAGCGGCTGCCCCGATGGTGGGCCGGCGCTCGCAAGCTCGCTGGTCCCACCCTACATCGATTATCGATGGCATTGGGGCTCTTGTTGATGGGCTGCTCGGTTGCCTCCGCATGGCAAGCGGCAGACAAAAATGACGATGAGCAAGCGGCCGCCGCCGCGCCGCAGCTTCGGCTCGAAGCGGGCGGGCCGACGGCGTTCGTGACGTCGTTGGTGTTCAGTCCCGCCAGCGACACGCTGTTGATCGGAGGCTGGGACAAACTGGTCGACGTGTGGCGCGCCGCCCCGCAAGGCGACCGACGATGGCAGAGAGACGCCGCGGGTGCTTTCCGCATCCCGATCGGGCCGGAAACCTGGGGCGCCATCAACGCCGTGGCCATCTCGCCGGATGGAGAACAACTTGCGGTCGGTGGCAAGGCGCTGGCCCGCGGCGTCGGCGATTGGCAGCATCCCGGCTGGCTTGTTCCGACGCTCGGCCTGGTGGAAGAGGGACTCGACCGCGGCACGATTTATGTGTTCGACGTCCGCACCCGGCAGGTGCGGCAGTTACGCGGGCATCGGGGTGTGATCTGGGCCTTGGCCTACGTGTCGCCGGGCCGCGATCGTCCTCGCTGCCTGGTGTCGGCGGCCGCCGAGCCCGGTCCGGCCGACAGCTCAAAATCGTGGATGGTGGTCAGGGTCTGGAACGCGGACGACGGACGTCACTTGGCCGCCGGCAGTATCACGCCTTGGCCCCGCGATGCCTGGTCGCGACCGGCGGTGACGGCCTGGTCGTTTGGCGATGGGCCGAAGGAGATCGCCGTAGCGGTTGCGACGGGCGAACCACACACGCCGGCCCAGGGCGAATCCGCCAGTCCCGGAAAACGCGACTACCAGTGCTGTCTGTTCAATGCCCAGACGGGGCGCCGGTACTACGCCGCCGACGGCACCTACAATCGCACCCTCGTTTATTCGCCGGCACGGCGGCAACTGATCGGCGGCAGCACGAATAAGCTCACGATCTGGGACGTGCCGCCGCGGGCCGATGGCCCGCCCAGGCACAAGAGCGAGCTACGACTTGGCACACAGTCCGGGCAATTCCGAGGCGTGGTGCCGCTGGCGATGTCGCTGGTCCCACCGCAACCGGACCCGAAACGGTTGGCCCTCGTCTTGCGGCACGTATTTCAAGTCGGTAAGGACCGCGTGGAGGACGACCGCCTGCAACTGGTCGATCTGGCAACGCTTCAGAAAGTGGGGAAAGCCAGCTTTCTGTGGCGCGAGGGAAAGACGCCGGCCTTGGCCGTCTCGCGCGACGGGGAGCAGCTTGCCGTCACCGGGGGAAAGGACCATCGGGTGCGTATCTACCGGGCGAGCGACCTCGGTGCCGAGCAGGCCGCCGTGCGGCAGACCATCGGCGGCGAAGGTACACGGTTCGTCGACGCCGCCTTTGTCCGCAATGGCCGGCGGCTCGGACTGCTGCTGATCCGATCGAAAGAGCCGAAGCCGCGTGGCCGGCTGCCGCGGCAGCCGATCGCCGGCGATCTGGTGTTCGACGCCGATCGCGGCGAAGTGACCGGCGAGGTCGAAGGTTGGCAGACGCTCGTGCCTGACGGCGGCTGGAGCGTGGAGGAAGGCCAGGCGAAGCACGGGCCGTCGGGTGCGTTGCGGCAGTATCTGCGTGTGCGCCGCCAGGGCCAGGTTTTCGGCGAGCGGATATGGCTGCCACCGCTCGACGAGTTGAGCGATTACGCAGTGCTGCCGCCCGGCGGCGACCGGCAGGTGCCCTTGCTGGCGGTGGCGACGCACGAGTTGGGTGAGCCGTCGCTCTACCTCTACGATGCCCGAAACGGCCAGCGCTTTCGCCGCCTTTCCGGACACATCGAGCGTCTTCGCTCACTGGCGTTTCATCCCGAGGCGGCGATGCTGGTCTCGACGAGCGACGACGAGACCGTTTGCGTCTGGTCGCTTCTCGACTGGCAAGAGTGCCTCGGCAAGCGGGGCTGGCTATCGGGCCTGGCGGTCGAGCGGCGCGGCGGCCGGCTGGCGGTTGCCCGCAACGCCACCGGAGAACCGATCGCCGGCGGCCGGCTGCTGCCCGGCGATACGCTGGACGCGGTCGTCGAGGTGGACGGGCGTCAAGTGCTGACCCGGCCGCACGATCTGTATTCTGCCATCCTGCGTCGCAAGCCGGGCGAAACGGTGACGCTCATTTCTTCGCGTGGCGGCGCGGCGGCCCGTCCGGTGGCAGTCGAGCTGGGGCAAGCGACCGATCAGCGGATGCCCTTGTTTTCGCTGTTCTGCGTGCAGAAACGGGTGCAGAAAGAAGACGCGCCAGACGCGCCCGGCGATTTCGACTGGCTGGGCTGGTCGCCGTCGGGCACCTATGACGCCAGCAGTCCGGAAATCGAGTCGCGGATTGGCTGGCACTTCAACACCGGCCGTGCCGAGGCGCCGGTCCGCTACGCGTTGGCGGCCGAATATGCGCGGTTGCGCCGCGCGGACTTGTTGCCGCAGTTACTGCACCATCCCGATCAGGCGCCTGCGCCGCCCGAGCAGCCGCCGCCCAAACTGAGCGTATGGATTGAGCCGAACGACCCGAATCACGACTTGCCAGACTCAGAGGACGAAGGCGATCTGGTGCAGGCCGCCGATGGCGAGGTCACGCTCCGCGCATCGCTGGCGGACCTCGATCCGGGCCTGATACGTTCCGTGGGCTGGCGCGAGCCGGGCGGCGAATTACACGCGATGCAGGCGGTGGAGTCGTCGAGCCAAGAGTATGCCGCCGACTTGTCGCCCCAAAGATGGCGCCGTGGCCGACGAGAGATCGAGTGCGTCGTCGCCACGAACGACGTGCAGCGGCCTCGGATAAGTCGCTCGATCGTGCTGTCGTTCCTGCCGCCTTCGCCCCCGACAATCACGATTGTGGCGCCGGAGGCGTCGCAATCGGTTGCCGAGGAGAAGCGGTTGCGATTTCGCGCCGCTGTCAAGGATGCCCGGCACGCCGCGGCAACCAAAGTGGCACTCGTGCATCTGGTCGATGGCCAAGAGAAACAGCGCTGGCAATGGACCGGCGCGGCGAGCGTCGACCAGAGCTTGGATTTGCAGCCTGGTGAAAACCGATTGCGATTGACGGCCGTCGCCAGTGACGCACCGCCGGCCGAAGCCGACCGCGAAACGGCGGTGGCTGAGCATAAGCTCTACTACCAACCGCAGGCGCCGCAATTGGGCCTGGAGGCGGTGGTCAAGGACGAAAGTCGGCTGCTTGGCAAAAAGAACAACGCGACATGGGACGTGGAGGAGGGCGCGATCGTCGTTCGCGGCACGATCACGGCTGCCGACGAATTGGCCGCCGCCGAATGGAAATGGGGCGGCGATGAGGATTGGCATCCGTTTCACGGGTTTGAGCGCGGTAAAGAGCTCCGCGTGGACGAGAAGATCGCGCTCGAACCTGGCCAGCGGCGGTTGCTCTGCCGCGCGACCACCGTCGGCCGGCGGCCGAGCCGAGAAGAAGTCTCGCTGGCAATCGACTACCGGCCGCCGTTGCCCCGGTTGGGCCGCGTTGGTCTGGCCCCTCGGCAAGTCCGCCAAGGCGCCGGTCCGCTCGAAGTCGTGTTATCCGGCGAGTGGGAGGCCGGCGAGAGACTGCGGCCGTTCACGCTCCAAGTCTTTCGCGACGACCAACCATTAGCCAGCCGCGTCGAAATCGACGAAGCGCAGCGGACCTTTCGGGTCAGGGCGCCGGTGTCGCCGACCGACGGCAACCGCTTGCAAATTCGCGTGGCCAACGAGTGGCGGACGGAGCTTGTCGACGCGCCGAGTGTCGACGTGTTGAGACCGCCGAGCATCGTCGCCGTCGAGGCGCCGGCCCAGTCGCGGCAAGCCAGCGTCGACCTCCGCTTTACCGTCGAATCGCCCAACGACCGCCCGCTGCGGGAAATCAAAGTCGGCCTGTGGCCGTTGCCGTTGGAAAGCGGCGTGCCGGACCGCGGCCCTGACCTCACGCGCTGGCAGGTTGTCGCCAAGAATGTTCCGTTGCAGCTCGGCCGAAACCTTCTGGCGATCGCTGCCCGCAACGACGATGGTTGGACCGTTCGACCGGCGGAGGCAGTCGTCGAGCTGTTAGCACCGCCTCCGCCGCCGCCGGAGATCACCATCGACAGCCCCGCGCCAGGTCAGACCTTCGCGGTGCCGCGTTGTGAGGTCGCGTTTTCGGTTACCTCGTCCAGCCGCTTGAGCAGGGTGGCGCTGCTCCGCAACGGTCATCATATTGCCGATCTCGACGTCGAACGGCAGGCGGCCGACGGAGATGGCGGCTTTCGCATGGAGCAACATGTCAAGGTCGAGCTACCCAGTAGTGGCCCGAATGTGCTCTCTCTGATGGCGACCAACGAGGGCGGGTCGCAACAAAAAGAGATGACCGTCGCTTATCTTCCGCCGCCAGTGGAAGTGCTGATCGATCGAATTGAGACGCCGGAGCCAGAGGGCAAAGTGCTGGCGGCCGAACAGAAGGATGATGGCTATCAGTTTGCCAAGCCATTGTCGCGCGGCGACGTTTGGCTCTATGGGCGAGTGCGGTGGACCGACGTTGCCCAAGTGGGAGCGTACCCGGTCGCGGTGACCATCAACGGTTACAGTCAACTGCCGGCGAGCTTGGGAGCGGCCGGCGACAACCCCCGCGAGCGCGCCTGGAAAGCCCAGCTTTGGCTCGATCGCAAAAGCAATCGGGTCGAAGTGAGCCTGCTCGATCTGGTGCGCGACCGCGGCAGCCGGCTCTCGTTCGAGGTCCGCTGCGATGCGCCCCTTGAAAAGCGCCGCCTGCACATGCTGGTCATCGGCATCGGCGACGTCGACGGAGAGCGGCTTGAGCGAGACGCGCTGGCCGCGGTCCACGGAACGCCCTCGGAAAAAGGCGGCGCGACCGACTCCCTGACGCGCTTTACCACCCCGGCCTTTGCGTTCGGCGAGCTGCGCCGGCCAAGAATCCGTGAAATCGACCCGGCCGGGCTGACCGGCCGCGTGATGACGATGCTCCGCGAAATTCGGCGAAAGCACGCGGGCGAGCCGGGCACCGATCTGTTTATCCTCTACTACCGCGGCCTGGAGGCGGTCGAGGAGGGCGGACGGTTCTACCTGCAGACGAGCCTCAGCAACGATCTGCAAGCTTCGCTTTCCGGCGTCAGCGGGGACGAACTGGAACAAATGTTCGAGCGGAGCCTGGGAGCGCATCTTTGCCTGCTCGACGTCAAACGCAGCCGGCGGCGCGGGCCGCCCTCGATGGCTCCGACCAACGCGCTTTCTTCACCGCAACACACGGGCGTCTTGCGCTCCGCGTGGCTGCGGGCCGACGACCGTCCAGACGACGCCTGGCTGCTGGTCTGGTTTCGAGAGGCCGTGACCGGCAGGTCAAGATTAGGCGATCTCCGCACCGCCATCGACAAAGTTTATCAGGACTATCAGGGCCGCTTTCCCGGCGGTCTCGAGCTGGATTCGCGGATCCCCCAGACGCTCGACGACGTGGTGTTGTCGGAACCGTGACGGCGACGGACAACCCGCTGGCGTGGAACCTTCCCGAGCTTCGCGAAAGCCATTATTTTCCAAATAATCGGTTTCGGTATGTCGATAAGCACCTCCAGGCGGGTCCTTCACGGACAGGAGGTCCGGCGGCGTCCCGTAGCGCCGGCGCGAGGCGACCCGCCTGAGCGTGCTGGAGTGACCCATGCGTTGTCGGTTTGTGCCGCGCGCCGGCGTGCGCGGATTGGCTGTCTCGTCGTTCCTGACTGGTCTGCTCATGGCGGCCCCGGCGGTGGCCGGCCCACCCGTAACGCGCGTCATGACGGTGGCCTCCACCGCCGCCGATCTTCAGGCGGCGGGTCTGCAGCCCCTGACGCCCGCGCCCTATTACGAAGACGATAGCGGTCAGGAAGGTCCGGCAAAGGGCGCCGACCTGAGCAACCGCCCCACGATCCGCGTCGACGGCAAACGCTGTTACCCCTGTCCGCCGGGTAGCCGTGGCTCAGGCGACGGCACGGGAACCAATGCCCCGCCGACAAGCGACAATCTCAGCCTTACTCCCCAGCAGGTCGCGGCGCGCGACCCCGAAGTGGCCGCGGCGGCCTATGGCGGCGGCGGCTATCTCGATCTGCCGTTCATCGTCAACCAATTCCGCATGCGCTACGACGATGCCTACGACGACAACGCCCCCGACCGGGCCGAGTATTTCTATGCCAAGTGCGGCTGCTTCCGCTCTCCGAATGCCGGCAGATTGCAAGACCCGCACGCGGCCGGCCCCACGAACGCCGAAAACCAGGCCGCCGATTACGTCAACTATCAGGCGGTGCGCACCTATCTGGAGCTTCGCCGGTCGCGTCGCTTTTCGGTTTTCGTCGAGTTGCCGGTGCAGTTCGACAATATCCACTTTCCCAGCAGCGTCTCCAATACGGGCGGGTTCGCCGATATGAACGCGGGGTTCAAATACGCTTTGCTGGCCCGCAACGACCGTTACCTGACCTTCCAATTACGGACCTACATCCCGACGGGCAATTCCTATCAGGGGCTGGGCACGCACCACGTCAGCCTCGAACCCTCGCTCCTTTATTGGCGGACCCTCTCCGATCGGGCCTTCATCCAAGGGCAGTTCACCGACTGGACGCCGATCGGCGGCAGCGACTTCGCCGGAAATATCCTGGAGTATGGCGGCGCCTTCGGCTACGTCGTTTATCGTCGGTACGATCCGACGGCCCGCAGTACGCCCTACGCGGCCACATTGCCTCCTCAAGTCGCTCCGCAAAACTATTTTCTGATTACTCCGCTGCTCGAGGGAGTCGGCTGGACCGTCTTGAGTGGCAAGCAGTTCACGAACTCCGGTGGGCTGCAGTCCGCCGCCGGCGACACCATTTTCAACCTCAAGCTCGGAGTCCGCTTCACCAAAGGCTTTAGGTCGGTCTATACCGGCTGGGCGCACGGCATGACGCACGACATCTGGTACCGAAACATGTTCCGGCTCGAATACCGCCGGCTGTTCTAGTCCGGCTGGACATTCCGGCCAAGCATGGTCGATACGATTGCTGGCAGCATAGTTGACTTTGATAAGCAACATTAGTACCATTCAGCCAGCAGCCGTGAGCCAGACCCTCGTAGCACCGATGCCCGTCAGCGTGGAACCGTATCGCCGTTCTCCCCCTCCCGACCGCGCCTACCAGCGCACGGTGGCCGAGCAGCCCCAGACGGCACTGCCTTGGCCACCCAGTTCCGAGTGGCTGGCCGAGCAAAGCCGGCGGCTCGAAACGGCTTCGCCACCGGAGATCATCGCCTGGGCCGTGGAACACTTTTTTCCGCAGCTCACCATGGCCACGGCTTTTGGCCCCGAAGGCTGCTTGATCCTGCACTGGCTGGCCGAGATTGAGCCGCGAACGCCCGTGTTCAACCTCGATACGGGCTACCAGTTCAAGGAGACGTTGGAGCTGCGAGACCGCATCGCCAAGCGTTACGGCATCGTGGTTGAGTTGAAACAGCCTGAGCTGACCGTCGTCGAATACGAGGCCCAGCACGGCGGCCCGCAATACAAGACCAACCCCGACCAATGCTGCTTCGACCGCAAGATCAAGGTCTTGCAGCAAGCGGCCGTGGGCATGAAAGCCTGGATGAGCGGTATCCGCCGCGATCAAAGTTCCGACCGGGCCAAAGCGGCCATCGTCGCTTGGGACAAGAAATTCGGCCTGGTGAAGGTCAGCCCGTTGGCCAACTGGACCAAGCAGCAGGTCTGGAAGCTGATCGTCGACGAAAAGGTGCCTTACAATCCCTTGCACGACCAGGGCTACACGAGCATCGGCTGCTGGCCCTGCACGCGGGCGGTGATGTTCGGCGAAGACGAACGCGCCGGCCGATGGAGCGGTACGGCCAAGACCGAATGCGGCTTGCACACGTTGGCTGACAAAGAGTGAAAATCTCGGCCAAGACAGAATACGCCTGCATCGCCATGCTCGAACTGGCCGAGCGCTACGGCTCGGGCGAGCCGGTCCGCATTCGCGAGATTGCCGACGAGCACGGCGTGCCCGCTCGGTTTCTGGTGCAAATCTTGTTGCAGCTCAAAGGGGCGGGCTTCGTGGCCAGCACGCGCGGCGCGTCGGGCGGCTATCAACTTGTCAGGCCGCCCGAACGGATTTCGCTGGGCGAGGTGATGAGCGTGATCGAGGGGGCCGACGAGCCGATCGCTTCCAGCGCCTCGCCCGAATCGCAGTGGGGCAAGGTGCTGCAAGCCGCCTGGCAGGAGGTGGCCGACGTCGAGCGCCGCGCGTTGCAGGCGATCACCTTCGCGGATTTGGTCGAGCGGGCCAAGCGGCGGACGGAAAATATGTACTATATCTGACCTACGCCAACAGTTCCGGGATGACACGGGCGTGCGAGACATCGACGTCGGTCAGGCTGTCGTTGCGGCCTTCGTGCGGATAGGTCAGCCGCACGTGATTGAGCCCCATCGCGTGTAAGAGGGTGGCGTGCAAGTCGTGAACCGTCACCCGCCGGTCGACCGCCGCGTAACCGAAATCGTCGGTGCGGCCGTGCGCGTAGCCGCGCTTAAAGCCTCCGCCCGCCAGCCAGAGCGAAAAGGCGTGGCGATTGTGGTCGCGGCCGTCGGTTCCTTGCGAAATCGGCAAGCGGCCGAATTCGCCGGTCCAAAGTACGACGGTCGAATCGAGCAGCCCGCGTTGTTTCAGATCCTGCACCAACGCGGCGCTGGGCTGATCGGTTCGGCCGCACAAGTTCTTCAAGTTCTCGGCGTTCTTGCTGTGCGTGTCCCACGGTTGGCCGCTCATGAACACTTGCACGAACCGCACGCCGCGCTCGACGAGTCGCCTGGCCAGCAGGCAGCGCGCGGCGTATTCCTGAGTTTGCGGTTGGTCGAGCCCATACAACCGGCGCGTGGCCTCCGTCTCGCGTGACAGGTCAAGCGCTTCGGGCACGGCGGTTTGCATGCGGGCCGCGGTTTCAAAGTTCGCGATCCGCGCGGCCAGGTCGGAGCTGTCGGCGTGATACTGCAAGTGCGAACGATTCAGTTCAGCCAAAAACTTCAATTGGCTGCGTCGCGCCGCCGCCGTGATCTCCGCCGGCGGTGCCAGATTCAAAACGGGCGACGCGCCCGATCGAAAGGGTGTGCCCTGATAGACGGCCGGCAGCCAGCCGCTCGACCAATTCCGCACGCCGTCCACCGGCAGTCCGCCGGGATCGGAAAGCACGACGTAGCTCGGCAGCTCGCGGTTCTCGGCTCCCAAGGCATACGTGACCCACGAACCCCAGACGGGCCGCCCGGCCTGAATCTTGCCGGTGTGGATCAGCCGCAAGGCCGCTTCGTGGTCGACCGACTCGGTGGTCATCGAGCGGACCAGCGTCAGGTCATCGACAACGCCAGCGGTGTGCGGCAGCAGCTCCGAAAGCTCAATGCCCGAACGTCCGCGGGGCGAAAACTTGAAGGGCGACGCCAGCAGCTTGCCCTGCTGCTTGTTGAAATGCACCTCCAACTCGCCGGGATAGGCTTCGCCGTGCCGCTTGGCCAATTCGGGCTTGGCGTCGAACAGGTCCATCTGACTTGGGCCACCGTGTTGAAACAGGCAAATAACCGCCCGGGCCCGGCCGGGCGGAAGCGTTTGCGATGCTGTCTCGGAAGCCGCGCACGGAGAGCCGTTGTGCAGCAGCTCGGCCAGAGCGAGTGTTCCCAGGCAGCCTGCATAGCGGCCGAGGAAGGCGCGCCGGTCGATGGAATAGTGTGACGACACGGTATCACTCCATATACAAAAAGGCGTTGCTCGCAAACAGCATCTGACAGAAATCGACCAGTGCCCGGTTCGCGGCCTCGGCCTGGCCGGCGTAGGCGGCCGGTTGCGATGCCAGGAACCGTTCGGCCGCCGATCGTTCGTCATCGCGTGGCGGGCGACCGGCGACCAGCAAAAATGCGAGCCCAATCACGTCGCCGTCGGGTTGGCCAGACAATCGACGCGCGAGTCCTTTCGCACGGCGTATTGAAAACTCCGAGTTCAAGGCGCTCAGCGATTGCAAGGGAATGGTGGCCTGATTCCGCCGCGTGCAGTTGACGACAATCGACGGAGCATCGAACACTTCCAGCCAGCTCAGCGTCTGCGTACGCCGTTGCTGCACGTAAAGACTGCGTCGCTTTCCGCCCGGCTGACCTTCATCCGCGATGACCTCGCCCTCGGCGTTGCGGTGCGTCGGCACATAGCGGCCGCCCATCGTTGTGTCGAGCTCGCCGGCGATCGCCAGGGCGGCGTCGCGCAAGCTTTCGGCATCGAGCCGCCGCAACGGAAACCGCCAGAGGAGGCGGTCATCGGGATCGACGCGCAGGCCGTCGTCGCGCGGCAGGCTCGCCTGTCGATAGGCCGCCGAAAGCACAATCGCGCGCTGCAACTGCTTGATGCTCCAGCCACTCTCGATGAGCTTGCGGGCCAGATCATCGAGCAATTCGGGATGCGTAGGCGGGCTGCCGCTAAAGCCCAAGTTGTCGGGCGTCGAACAGATCCCGGTCCCGAAGTGCTGTTGCCAAGCGCGATTCACCGTCACGCGGGCCAGCAGCGATGCTGCCATCGATCCCGGCTGAGTCAACCAGCGCGCCAGAGCCAATCGCCTGCCGCTGCTCGCGCCGGCCGGCGGCCCAATCACGTAGCCGTTCGACGGTTCCGCGAGCGCGGCCGGCACGCCCGGTTCGACCTTCGGGCCGCGCTCTGCGTAGTTGCCGCGCACCAGCAGGAACCAATCGGGCGGAGTCGGCGAAACATCGACCACGACCGCTGTTCGCCCCGGCTTATCAGTCCGTTGCCGATTCAGCTCGGCCACGGCCGCCTCCACTTCCTGACGCTTTTGCTTGTAGGCTTCCTGGAATTGGGCCGCGGCTGGGGAGGAATCGGGCACCCAACTGGCTAATGCCTGCCTGCGGTCCGCAATCGCCTCCTCGATCTGGCGCGTGCGAGCTTCCCATGCGGCGACCTCCGCGGCCGTGGCCGTGTTGACCTGGCGGTCATTGGGTTTGACCCAGTGTTCGGGATCGAAGGCCGCGCCCAGAATGGCCTGCAGGGAGTAGTATTCGGCCTGCGTGACCGGCTCGAATTTGTGGTCGTGGCAGCGGGCACATTGCAGCGTCAGGCCGAGCAGGGCCGAACCGATCATCTGCTCGGTGCCCTCCAGCACGCTGTAGCGGTCGGCACGCACTTCGTCGGGATTGCCGTCGCTCTCGCCCGTGCCGTCCTGCGGGTTGCGCAGAAAGTGGGTCGCCACGAGCAAATCGACCTGCCCCGGATGAATTTCGCCGCCCGGCCGAAAGCCCGCCAGCTCGTCGCCGGCAAGCTGCTCGCGCAGGAACTGGTCGAACGGCTTGTCGGCGTTGAACGATCGAACGACGTAATCGCGATAGCGGTAGGCGAGCGGCCGGTCGGTATCGGCGTTGAAGTAACCGTTGCTGTCGGCGTAGCCGGCGGCATCCAGCCACCACTTGCCCCAACGCTCGCCGTAGTGAGGCGAGGCCAGATAGCGTTCGACCAGCCGCTGATAGGCATCTGCCCGCGTGTCTGCCACGAACGCCTCGATCTCTTCGGGCGCCGGCGGCAGGCCGGTCAGATCGAAACTCAAACGTCGGATGAGCGCATAGCGGTCCGCCTCCGGCGAGCGCGACAAGCCGTGTTTCGCGAGCTCGGCTTGCAGAAAAACGTCGACGGGCGTTTGGGTCTGGCCGGCGTCAGTGGCGGCCGGAACGGCGGGTCGTTCAAGGCGGCGGAAAGCCCAATGTTCCGCGAGACCGGCCTTGTCTCCGGCCCACGGCAACCCAACAGCGCCCGCGGCCAGCCATCGTTTGAGAAGCTCGCGTTCCGCAATGGCCAGCGGTCCGTCGGGCGGCATTTCGTCGGCTTCAACGCGTTTCCACAGCAGGCTGGCCAGCGGCGCGGCTCGCTCGACGGCGGTTCCGTTCTCGCCGCCGGCAGCCAGGCCACGCGCGCTGGCGAGGTCCAAATTGGCCTCGCGCTTGGCCGGTCCGTGGCATTTGACGCACCGTGCCCGCAACAGCGGCAGCACCTCCCCTTCGAATGACGGCGCGGCCGTTTCGGAGCCAAGGGCTGGCAGGCAAACCAAGGCAGTGCAGAACAAGCATGGCAGGATCGTGCGCATCGACATGCGCGGTATTCTACACCCCGCGCCGCGGTTGGTGAAAGCAAATGCCGCTACGCCAGCCGCATGGAACGCAGCCGCAGCGCGTTGGTGATGACGGAGACGGAGCTGAAGCTCATGGCCGCCGCCGCCAGCATGGGGCTGAGCAGCAGGCCAAAAAACGGATAGAGCACGCCGGCGGCCACCGGCACGCCCAGCATGTTGTAAACGAACGCAAATGCCAGGTTCTGGCGAATGTTGCGCATCACCAGGCGGCTGAGTTGCACCGCCTTGACGATGCCCGTCAGGTCGCCGCGCAACAGCGTGATGCCGGCCGCTTCGATGGCCACGTCGGTGCCGGTGCCCATCGCAATGCCCACATCGGCCGCGGCCAGCGCCGGGGCGTCGTTGATGCCGTCGCCCGCCATTGCCACGCGCCGCCCAGCGCCGCGGAGCCGCTCGATGCGGTCGTGCTTGTCTTGCGGCGTCAGCTCGGCCTCAAACTGATCGATGCCGAGCTGCTCGGCGAGGGTACGCGCGGTGCGCTCGTTGTCGCCGGTGAGCATAACCACCCGCAAGCCCAGGCCGTGCAGCGTGCGAAGAGCCTCCGCCGTCGTCGGCTTGATTGGGTCGGTTACGGCGATCGCACCGGCCAACTCGCCGTCGAGGGCCACGTACACGACCGAGGCACCCTGCTCACGTAGCGGCGCCGCTTCCGGCTCAAGCTTGTCGAGATTCTGCACGCCGTGCTGTTCGAGAAACGCACGGTTGCCGACGTTCACCAACTTGCCGGCGACGCGGCCCTGCACGCCGCGTCCCGTCACCGACTGGAATTCCTCCACGGGCGACAGTTCCATCTGAAGCTCGCGGGCGCTGGCCACAATCACCTCGCCCAGCGGATGCTCGCTTGGCTGCTCGACCGATGCGGCCAGACGCAGGAGGTCCTCTTCAGATCGCTCGGCCAGCGGCAGCAGCTTCGTGAGCGCCGGTCGGCCAAGCGTGAGCGTGCCGGTCTTATCGACGACGATCGTATCGACCTTCTCCAGGGCTTCGAGCATGGCGGCGTCTTTGATGAGCACGCCTTCGCGGGCGCCGCGGCCCACACCCACCATGATCGACATCGGCGTGGCCAGACCCAAGGCACAGGGACAGGCAATCATGAGCACCGCCACGGCGTTGACCAAGGCGTAGACCAGCGCCGGCTGCTCGGGAGCGAACCAGGCCCAGGCGACGAAGGTCAGGACCGCCACCAGCAGCACGGCGGGCACGAAATAGCCGGCCACCACGTCGGCCAACCGCTGAATGGGTGCCCGGCTGCGCTGGGCGTCGGCCACCATCCGCACGATCTGGGCCAACACCGTCTCATCGCCGACCCGCTTGGCCCGCACGACAAGGGTGCCCGATGTGTTCACTGTGCCGCCGATCACCTCGTCCGCGGGCCGCTTTTCGACCGGCATCGGCTCGCCGGTAATCATCGCCTCATCGACGCGGCTTTGGCCCTCGACGACTTCGGCATCGACGGGAATCTTGTCGCCTGGCCGAATCCGCAACAGGTCGCCTGCGCGCACCTGTTCCAGCGGAACTTCATGCTCGCCGCCCTCGACGATCTTTCGCGCCGTGGGCGGCGCCAAGCCCAGCAACTCGCGGATGGCGTGTCCCGTACGCCGCCGGGCACGCAGCTCCAGCACCTGCCCCAACAGCACCAAAGCGGTAATGACCACGGCCGCCTCGAAGTAGACCGGCGCGTGCCCGTGCTCGTGAAATTTCGCCGGAATCACGCCGGGAAACAACGTCACGACAATGCTGTAGGCGAACGTCGCTCCCGTGCCCAGCGCAATCAATGTGAACATGTTCAGGTTCCACGTGACGAGCGACCGCCCGCCGCGCTCGAAGAAAGGCCAGCCCGCCCACAGCACCACCGGCGTGCTGAGCGTCAATTCGATCCAGTGCGTAGTCGTCGCAGAAAACCAGCGGTCCAGCGGCACACCGGCCATCGGCAACATCGCCAGCAGCACCACCGGCAGCCCCATCGCCACCGAGAACCAGAACCGGCGCGACATGGCCCGCAGCTCGTCATCACCCTCTTCCACGGCGACGTACTTAGGTTCCAGGTCCATGCCGCACTTGGGGCACGAGCCGGGCGAAGCTTGTTCGATCTCCGGGTGCATCGGGCAGGTATAGACGGTCTGGCGGGCCACCGGCGCGGCCGGCTCCAGCGCCATGCCGCACTTCGGGCAGGCGGCCGGCCGGTCGCTTTCGACGCCGGCACACATCGGGCAGACATAGCGGGCCTGGCCGGGCGCCGCCTGCGGTCGGTCGGTTGGCAGCGGTTTGGGGGCGTGCAGTTGCACCAACCGCGGTCCCGCGCCGGACAAGAACTTCTGCCGGCAGCTCTCGCAGCAAAAGTAATAGGTCTGGCCGTCACGCTCGGCCTTCAAGGCCGTCGCTTCGTCAACCTGCATCTGACAGATAGGGTCGATGGCCATCAGCTTGCTCGTTCGTCAGGAGACTGCCACGCGCGGCGGCAAGACCGAACCCTTGGGTTGGCGCGCCAGATAACACCACAAGCCGATCGCGGCGGCGAACATCGCAATGCCCACGAGCTGCGATATGCTCAGGCCGGTGCCGAACTGGCCTGCCTCGTCGACGCGAATGATCTCCTGCAGGAAACGCGATATCGGATGAACGGTGATCATCAGGGCAAACACTTCGCCGTCGCGCTGGCGATAGGGATAGAAGGCCAACAACAGCAGGCACAAGAGCAGCGCGTCGAGAGCCGCGTAAAGCTGGGCCGGGTGCAAGGGCAGTGTCCTGGCCGGAGGTTGCTTGATGGTCCATGTCGCCGGGACGATGTCGTTGGTTGTGAAAACCGCCACCTGGTCTCCGGCATGGCGCGCCGTCTCCAGGGCGAACAGTGCGTCTTCGACGGTGGCCGGCGGGGGCTTGGCGATGGATTGAGGCTGGCGCGAGCACGAAAGCGATGACGGGGCGGCCATGCCCGGAAACTCATACTCGTTCACGCGAATCCGCGTCACGCGCTGACCCTTGCGGAGGCCGGCCTCATACGCGGGCGAGCCTGGTTCGACTTCGCCGATCACGGCCGGCGCGTGCGGGTCGGCATTGACCATCTTCAGCCCAAACAGGCTCAGGTCGCCCTTTTTCGCCTCTTCCAGATGCGGAGGACTGCCCGGCGGAAAGCGCACGGCCCACGGTTCGTGGCACACGCCGCCGAAGCAGCAACCGTTCAGGAAACAACCGACGCGACCGAATGCCAGGCCCAACATCAGGCTGGGAGCGATCAGGTCGGCCAGGGCGAGGCCGGGCAAGCGGTATTTGCGCACGAACAGCACCAGTGCCAGTCCTGCGCCCAGCGCCGAGCCAAACACCACCAGCCCGCCCTTGGTAAAGTCGACAATTGCCTTGAGCGTTTCGAACAGATCGCCTTTCTGGAATTCGGGCCAATACTCGATGACGTAAAACCCCCTGGCTCCGATGATACCACCCATAACCAGCCAGAACGCCAGCGCCTGGATGGCATCGGGGTTGAGGCCCATGCGCCGCGCGCGGTACATCGCCAGCCCGACGCCGGAGACCAGCCCCAGAAGGAGCATCACGCCATAGCCGCGGATCGGCAGCCCGTCGCGGTCGCACACGGCCGGCAGCACCAGCAGAAGCACCAGGCCGATGACCGCGAGCGTCGCCAACGTGGCCCGCGCCGCGGCGACCAGGCCCTCGCGACGCCACACGTAGCCGAACCAAATCAACGAACCCGCCGCCCAGAGAATTTGCAGCCAACCGAGCGGGATATGAAAAAGCGTTTGCAGCATGGGAGGATGGCCTTCCTAGGCCGTCTGGTTCGGTTGTTTTAGGGGTGGCTGGGGCAGAAGCTGGCCGAGTTGGACATGGGAATACCAAACACGCGCTGCCGGCCGGCGACGCCCCGGTGGGTGGCGCTACCGGGGCATCGCCTGGCCGCATCTCGTGTTCTCATGTCTGGGTTGATCGTGGCCAGGCTCTGCCCCAGCCACCATTTTATATTCGCGGCTCGGGATGCAAGAACTCATTGTCGATCAGCCTCGTGCCGCCCGCGTGCGCGGCGACCACGGCCAACGCCGGACGATCGACGACCGCCACGGGACTCAACGACTCCGGATCGACGATCTCCAGGTATTCCAACTTCATGCCCGCCGCTTCGCGGAAACAGGCTTCCATCGCGGCACGTAGCGGTGCCGCGTCCCGCTCGCCGCCGGCAACCAACTCGCACGCTCGCCGCAAGCCGCGATACAACATGGTCGCCTGGCGCCGCTCGTCGGCGCCTAAGTAAACATTGCGGCTGCTCATCGCCAGCCCGTCGGCCTCGCGGACGGTCGGGCAAACACAGATTTCGATCGGCAAGTCGAGATCGGCGACCATCCGTCGCACGACTAACGTTTGCTGATAGTCCTTTTGTCCGAAATAGGCCCGGTCCGGAAAGCTCATGTTGAACAATTTGAGCACGATGGTGGCCACGCCGCGGAAATGTCCGGGCCGGCATCGACCTTCGAGCGGCCCGCTCACGCCGCCCACTTCGACGAACGTGGCGTGTCGCGGACCATAAACTTCGCTCGTGTCGGGCGTAAATACGAGGTCGACTTGGGCGGCCCTCAGCGCCGCCAGGTCGGCGTCGAGCGGACGAGGATAGCGCTGAAAATCTTCGTTTGGCCCGAATTGGGTCGGATTGACGAAGATCGTGGCCACGACGTAATCACCCGCCCGGCGCGCGGCGTCGGCCAAACTGATGTGTCCGGCGTGCAACGCGCCCATCGTCGGCACCAGACCGATGGCGCGTCCGGCGCGGCGGGCCGCTTGCACCGCCTGGCGAAGTTCGTGTTTCGACGTTATGACTTGCAATGGTTTATCCAGCCAGAACCGCGAGAACCTCGACCACGGCCTTTTCCCAGTCTCGCGTCGATAGCCATAAGACGGGCGGCAATCCGCCACGGCCGGCGAGGCCGCGCATTGCCTTGCGCAACCGCTCGCCAAACTCATCCTTGGCCACATCGGCGGTCGCGCCGTCCAGGTTGATCGCCACGACGAACCGGGCCGGCACCGCCTGCGAGCAATATCCCCGATATGCGTCTTCGATTTGGGGCATATCCCCCTCGGCATGTTCCGCCGCCCACCAGGCCAGCGATTGCGCCAGCCAAAAATCGCTCACGGTCCAGCCGTTGACGTCGGGCCATGTTTGCCGGGCAAGCGCGTGCGATCGACAAGCGAGGAATTCTATCTCCCGCGCTAGTTCAGGGCCAGCGGAATCGACACCCGCGGCTACCGGGTCGGGCAATAGCCGGCAGCCGGTCCGGGCGGCGATTTCGCTTGCCAGCCGCGTTTTACCGCATGCCGGCGGGCCCAGCAGAGCCAGGTAGGGCTTCGTCAACTCCCAATTCCGCAGCAGCGCGGCGATGGTCGTAAAGAAAACCGGGTGAAGCATGGTCGGGGCAATTTCGGCGGCGGGCAGCAACACGAAGCGACGAAACGCCAGCCGTGGGTGCGGCAATCGCAAACGGTCGGTCTCGACGACGGCGTCGTCATAGAGCAACAGATCGAGGTCGAGGGTGCGCGGTCCCCAATAGACGGTGCGAACGCGGCCGGCCGCACGCTCGATCTGTTGCAGCCGATCGAGCAAATCGAATGGGCCGAGCGAGGTTTCGATCAGCGCGGCCCCGTTAAGATAGTCGGGCTGCGGCGGACCTCCGACGTGCGACGATTCCATCCACGAGCTGGCGGCCAAGAACCGCGTCTCGGCGAGCGCTCCGAGGACGGCGACCGCGGCCTCAAGCGCGGCCTTGCGATCGCCCAGGTTGGAACCAAGTGCAATCAGCGCGCGAGCCATGCGGGCCAGCCTATCCTAAGCGAATACCTTGGGGGGGAAGTCCAATTTCACGACTTTCATCGCCGACACCCGATCCCTGCACGCCGGCCCCCCAAGCGATTCGCAGCAACGGCAAACGCGTCTGACGCCATGCGGCCCAGACCCGTTGCCGACATTTTTTGGTTGCCAGGCCGGTCCTTCGCGCGCAACGCCAGCGCACCGCTCGCACCGGAATCGCTTTACTTCCGGCCGAGTCAAGCGTGGAGAGGTTGTTCGCGAGAGAGCAGAAACGGTCCGTCAATGAAAACGTGTCGATCCACGACCAGCAACGGTTGAGTGGACCGGTGAATGTCAGCCATGCAACACTCCGCGTATTGTGCTGGCCAAAACGAGAATGTCAAGCAGCGCCGCGCACAATTTTTTTGCAGGCGAAAAACGCCGTGCTACGCGCGAAAAAAGGCCGGGCGGCTTCCGCGAAGCGCGCCACTCGCTTCAGGCGATCTGATCGACGAGCACAGTGTCGTCGTGCTCGTAGGCCGGCGCGCAGCAGCAGAGAAACTTCAGCGGCGCCCGGCCGGTGTTGCTGATGTTGTGTACGAGGCCCGGCGGAATCGCGATCGCGTCGCCAGGGCCGACCTCGCGCGTTTCATCGCCCAGCCGCATCGAGGCTTTGCCGCTGAGAATGTAATAGATCTCTTCGGTCTTCACGTGGTAGTGCGGCGTCGTGCTGCCGCCGGGCGGCAAGCGGGCTTCCGCCAGACTCTGCTGCCGAATGGCCGAATTGCGGTGCGCCAAAAGCTCGCGGATTTCTGAGCCGTCGAGCGTGGTGAAGGCGGAGGTCTCGTTGATGTTGACGATGTCCATCAATTCTCCCACAGCCGCGTCTCGACCTTGCCGTCGCGGGTGATCCAGCCGCGATACATGCCGTCGGTGTTGTTGGCCGACGAATAGCGGCCGCGAGCATCGAGCGCGATCGCTCCGCCGTCGCCGCCGGCGTCCTTCAGCGTGCGGTTAATCACCTGCTCGAGCGCGTCTTCGACCTTCAGGCCCTTGTACTTGATCAGCACGTTGATTTCGTGCGCGACCGCGAAGCGGATGAAGTATTCGCCGTGCCCGGTGCAAGAGACGGCACAGCCCTCGTTGTCGGCGTAGGTGCCGGCGCCGATGATCGGCGAGTCGCCGACGCGGCCGAACATTTTGGCCGTCGTGCCGCCCGTCGAGGTGCCCGCCGCCAGATTGCCCTTGCCATCCAGCGACACGGCGCCCACCGTGCCCCACTGCCGCCGGCCGCCGTCGGCCGCGGGCGGCTTCGGCCCGACGGCCGACTGCTTTTCGGGCGACGACTTGGCCGCTCGCCAGCGGCGCTCGATCTGTTTCCAGCGCGGCAGGGTCCAGAAATAGCCGGGATCGACGATTTCGAGTCCCGATTTGGCGGCGAACACTTCCGCCCCGCGCCCGATCAACAGCACGTGCGGCGACTTCTCCATCACGGCCCGCGCCGCGGAGACCGGGTTTTTGACGATCGTCACACCGGCCACCGCTCCGGCCCGCTTCGTTTTTCCCTCCATGATCGAAGCGTCGAGCTCGTTGCGGCCTTCGTAGGTAAACACCGCTCCCTTGCCGGCGTTGAACAGCGGCGAGTCTTCGAGCACGCGGATGGCGGTTTCGACGGCGTCGAGGCTGGTGGCATTCTCTTCCGCCAGCCGCTTCCGTCCCGCGCGCAGCGACTCTTCCAGCGCGGCGCGGATCAGCCGGGCCTGTTCCTGGCTGACCTCGTTCCGCTCGGCCGCAATTCCGCCGTGGATGGCCAGCGCCACATCGGTCGCGGCGGGGTCGCTGTCGGCAAATAAAGCCTCGGCGGCCGGATTCGACGAGAGCGCCATGAGCGTCGCAGCCAGTTTCAAAACGCGCCCGCTCATTCTTTCAGGTCGAACGTGAAATTGTTTTCCGAGCCGGGTTTGACTTCGGCCGTCAATTCCGATTGCTTGGGGTCGGTGTACTTGGCCGGAAAGCGAGGCGGCTTCGGCTCCGGAATGGAATAGTCTCCTTCGGGCGGTATATCGGTCGGTTCGGTAATCCCCACGTTATAACTGCCCGGAAGTGCGCCGTCTTTAGACTGGAACGTGGACAGCCAGAACTCTCCCTGGGCATTGGTCATTCCCGCGGCCGGGCGCCCTTGGGCCGGATAAAAGCTGACCACGGCGTCTGCTAACGGCTGGCCTTTGAACGTGACGACTCCCTTGACCGGATAAGTACCGGCGCTCTTGCCACCGCAGCCGAGCAGCGCGATGGAGACGACGGCGCAGGCAAATGTCCGCCAAACAGAGGTTTGCATGTGGATAATTCCGCTTCTTGGGACGGTTAGGACGATAACAACGGCACGAACGAGTCGCTTGGGGCGTCTCACGGCGCGGTGATCGCGACTTCATCGCCGCGATTGCCCAAATAGCGGTAGAGGTAGAGATCGATGGTTTCGTTGATAAAGCTAACATGGCCGTCGACCATGGCGAAATTGGCGCCCATGGGATGCCGGCTCATGAAAGAATAATTGTTAGGCCAGTCTCCCCAGCGTGATTCGAGCGTGACCGTGTCGGGACTGGCCTGAATGGCGAGCGATTTATAGTTTAAGGGAATTCCACAGGTGGCCGTGGTGGCGTTGGAGTTCCACCACCACGCCCACAGGGTCCAGCGAGGAATGGCTTCGCCCAGAAGGAAGGTGTTCGACGTGCCGTCCTGTACGTTGGAGATGGGCACCCAACACATGGCTTGATTGGCTTGATTGTTCCAATTTCGCCACATCATTCCATTGCCTTGTTCGAGACCGTTGTTGCTGTTCGGCCAATAGCCGCCCTTGGGAAAGATGTACCGGCAAATCGCATCGCCCCAAGCCCAGTTGCTGCCCGCACAGCCCTTGTAATTGGTGACCGCCCACGTAGCTCCGTCCGCCGGTGGGGTGCCGGAATCAGATCGGCTGCCCATGATACCGTCTTGGTTTTGGTCTGACGGGCACAAGAAAACCGGGACGACTGTTTTTGCAACGCCGGTATTCACGTTGACAGGAACCCCGAAGTTGCCACCCAAGGGCAGGTAATAACTCGTGAGGTTTTGCAGTGGGGCCTGCTCGATATATGGCAGGATGGCGAACATCCAACTACGGCCCGTGCATGTGCCCGAATGGCCGCCGACGCTGGGCGGCTGATTGCCGAGGTAGCACTGCGGAAACTTTTTCATGACGTCGTTGTAGTTCAAGCAGCCCAGCGAGAGTTGCTTCAGGTTGTCGACGCACTGCGAGCGCCGCGCAGCTTCGCGCGCCGCCTGAACGGCCGGCAGCAAGAGAGCGATCAAAATGCCGATGATAGCGATGACGACGAGCAGTTCAACCAAGGTGAAGCCGGTGATAGCCCGGCGCGATGAGGGTGATCGCATGAGAACGCTTCCTGGAAAAGAACCGATGAAAGAAACCGCGCTGGTTGCTCCCGGTGGCATGCCGGCGCATACGACACTGATGCTATCTATGACGCGCCTGGCGCGGTTCGTCAATAGTTCTTCCGGCCCGCGGGCCGAAGCACGTGGGGCGCGGCAAGCGAGCTTGCGAGCGCCGGCCCACCGTAAGCGACGTCCCTAACGGTGGGCGGACGCTCGCAAGCTCGCTTGCCCCGCCCTACGGGCTCGGTTTCGACGGCCCAGGAAGGCCGCCCCACTCAGTTCTTACTTGGTTGGTGCCGAAACCGCGTCGCTCCAGTCGTCGGTGCGGAAGGGCGAGGCGGGCAAGCCGGCTTTGTTTGCCAGATTGGGCTCGGCAACCTGGTCCCAGCCGAAACGCACGGCCAGCGGCGCGCTCACGTCGGCGCTTTCCACCACCACGCTCTCGCCATCGATCGTCGCCGCGGCCGGCACGAACTTTTTATCGGCCCCGGCGATCGAAAACCAACTCAGTGGCTTGCCGTCCCGAGAAATCAGGCCGCCATCGGCATGTTGAAACTTGAGCCGAATACGGTTGCTTTCCAGGGCCATCGTTTCGTAAAGTGGACCGGAATAGACCAGGTCGCTCTTGCCGTAGTATTTCGCCAGCGCCCAAAGGGCCAGGCGGCGGCCGACCTCTTGCTTGTTGCGCGGGTGAATGTCGTGAATGTTGCTGATGTCGGTCGTCACGGCCATGCCCGTGTTCGGCACCTTGAGCGTGGCGGTCTGGGCCTCCCACAGCTCGGGCAGGGCCACGGCGTTGTCGCCATACCGATAGGGCGCCAACTGCACGAAGAGAAACGGAAAATCGCCCTGCCCCCAGACGCTGCGCCAGCCCAGGATCAGGCCCTTCATCAAATCGTGATAGTGCCGCCCCTGGCCGACGTTGGCTTCGCCCTGATACCACAACGCCCCGCGGACCGCAAACGGCGCCAACGGATGGATCATGCCGTTGTACAGCCCCGTCATGCCGCCGTTGCTGTTGAACGGGTTGCCGGGCATGGCCGGCGGTTCGGCGACCGGTTGTCCGGCGGCGACCGACTTCTCGGCCGACTCCAGCCAGGCGTTGATCTCGGGTAACTTGTTCTTCAAGGCCGCTTGATAACCGTCACGCAACGACGCAAGCTGCTTGCGCTCGCCTTCGAGTTCCGCAACGCCCTCGTAGCCGGCGGGCGGGATCCACGGTTGGATGGCCGTGCCGCCCCAGGAGCTGGCGATCATGCCGACCGGCACGTTCAGCGATTTGTGCAGATCGCGGCCGAAGAAATAGCACACGGCCGAGAACGACTTGACCGTGTCGGGCGTGCAGACGGTCCAGGCGGCGTTGACGTTTTTGGCCGGTGTGCCCGCCGGCACCAGCGGCACCAGGAACAAGCGGATCTGCGGATAGTTGGCGGCGGCGATTTCTTCCGTCGCCTTGTCGGAGTCGGCCACCTTCCACTGCATGTTCGATTGCCCCGACCCGATCCAGACCTCGCCCACCAGGATGTCGGTAATCTTGATGGTGTTCGTGCCGCTGACGGTCATCTCCTGCGGTTCGGCGCTGGCAGGCATCGGCGGCAGCTTGACCAGCCAGTCGCCGTTGGCGTCGGTCTTGGCCCTCGCCTTGACATCGCCGATGGCAATGCTGACTTCTTCGCCGGCGTCGGCCCAGCCCCAGAGGGTCAGCGGCATCCCGCTTTCCAGCACCATGTGGCTGCCGATGATCGCCGGCAAGGTGACCTTGGCGAGGGCCGACTGGCTGGACAGCAACAGCAACGCCAGCAGCAGGGCGGCGCGGCGATTCGCGAGGAATCTCATCTATGTTCGCTCCCGGAATGAAAAGCAAGGGCAGTACAGTGCAGATAGTTTAATCGCGCACGGATGAAGAAACCATGCTTTTTGGCGAAAGGACGCGAACCGTGGCAATGTAGCTTGGGAATCGCGATAGGGCATGATAGATTCGGGAATGGCAGAAGATGCCGACCTTGCCGACGATCTGATTCCTGGCAGCTTGAAACGGTCGCCATCGTACCATAGCGATTATTGGCAAAAAGACCTACAGGGAGATCAAGGATCTGGCTGCCGGCAAGCCGGCTGATCAAAAAGCGCGTCAAATGAAAAAGCTGATCCAGCAAGTCAAACGCCGGCGTGACAAGGGTAAGGAGCGGCGAGAATGAACCATCGAATCCAGTCATTCACGAAGGCGCTCGCGAACGTCTCCCGGCTTCGGGCGGAGAACGATTACGAGGCCGCTTTTAAAGAAGCGGAGGACTTGTTGGAAGCGTGGAAAGGCAACGCGCACTTGCATATCCTTCGCGCCAGACTCATCCAGTTGCAGGAGCATCCGACGAGCACCCTCGACGACGCCAAGCAGGCACTTCAAGACGCAATCGACCTCGATCCATCATCGCCCGCCGCCGCCATCGAGCTCGGCAACTTCCTGGACGCGGTCGAAGACGACCCGCGGGCAGCCTCGAAAGTCTACACCAAAGCACTTGGTCAAGCGCGTCGTTTACTGATCGAGGGGCTGATTGGTCAGGCCAAAGCGCTTTTGCAGCTTGAGAAGAGGGACGAGGCTCTCAGGTGCGTCACGGAACTGCTTCAACTAACGCACACCAGCTCCGCCGACAAACGGTCGAAGTCTGCCGGCGGTCCCGACATCATTATGCGATCGTCCACCGGGAAGGTATCGGTCATAGAGGTGCAAGGCCCGTATGCGACCGAGGTGGAACAACTGGTCAACGAAGTGATGGCAACGCGGTAGCACGGGGGCACAGATGCTATAATCGTGGGGAGTTTGAGAAGGAGGTGATCTATGCCGCTGAATGTGACATTCGACTTTCCGACCGACGTCGAGGAAAAGCTGCGCCGGGACGGGACCAACTTTGACGCGGACGTCAAGGAGGCATTTCTCATGGAGCTTTTTCGGCGAGGGAGAATCAGCCACTATGATCTCTCCCGGACCTTGCGACTCGACCGTTTTGAAACGGATGCCTGGCTTAAGCGCAATACCGTTCAAGTTTTCATAACTACGCACTGTTCAAAGCTTTTGGACAAGGGCTTTACGGGCCGATGAGTTGGACGCTTTTTCGGCCACTTGGACATTTTGCGTTTGATCACGCGCGGGTTCACGCGGTTGCGGCG
>DATLUO010000269.1 GCA_035533075.1 Pirellulales bacterium
GTCCCGCCTTCTGCCGCCGCGACGCGGCGGCAGAAGGCGGGACGCGCGCCGCCGACAAGGTGAAAAGGGAATCATCGGGGCCGCATCTGGCTTTCCATCATCGCCCGCCTGGGGCAAGCCCAGGACGTGGCGGCGAGAAGAAAACCACCCCGTCTTCACTTCGTTCCCTTTGTTCGCTTCTGTTCAAAAGACTTCCTTTCATGCGTGCCAATCTGTGTCATCCTGGTCGGCCTTCTCCGCGGTCGTCGCTTTGCCGAATCCGCCCGTTCTCAATCTTCAGTTCGCGGTCGAACAGCGGCGCGAGCCGCGCGTCGTGGGTGACCGCGATCAACAGCGCCCCGACCGACCGCGCTTCGTCGATCAGCAACCGGACTGCTTCCTCGCCGTGCCGCCAGCCGAGGGCCGCAGTCGGCTCGTCGGCCAGCACGATCTTGGGGGTGTGCAGCAGCGCTCGGGGAATTGCGAACCGTTGTCGTTGTCCGCCGCTTACTTCGTGCGGACGGCGATGCCGCAAGCCCGCGACGTCGAGCCGGTCCAGCAGGCCATCAACCCGTTTCCGCAATTCGTTCTGGGGCACGCCCGCATTGCGGCCGATTGCCAACAGGTTGTCTTCCAGCGACAGAAACGGCAAGAGATGCGAATGCTGAAACACAAACCCGATCGCGGTACGGCGCCGCTCCGTTCGCTTTGCCGGCGGCGCGGCGTGGACAGGCACGCCGCAGACATGAAGTTCCCCTTGCGTCGGCGCGAGCAGGCAGCCAAAGATCGAAAACAGGGTCGTTTTTCCCGACCCCGACGGCCCCATCAGCACGCACGTTTCGCCGGCGCGGAACTCGGCCGCGACGCCGACGACCGCCGCCTCGTTCGTCTCGTCGTTGCCATAAACGTGCGTCAGGTTGCGGCAAATCAGAGGGTTCATTGGCGCATTGTTCGACCGCGATCAATCATGTCATCACCCCGCGTCGCCAGGTTCTGCGGCAGCGAGTCCGAGTTCCACAAGCGAGTCGGCCAATACAAGGGCACGGCCCAATTCGCGCAGACGTTCACCGGGCCAGGCTTCGAGGCATGCCACGGCTGTCGCCGACAGTGGCCCGAAGCGGGACTCAAGCTGCTCACGTACCAGTTCGCGCTGTCCCTTCAGTACCCCAAGTTCCATTCCCCGCTGCTCGACGTGATCTAACAATCCCATTTCCATCGCTTGTACTCCTGCATCCGGATGGTTACGAACCATGTCTTCGAACTGCTGCCGTTGCTCTTTGTCCGTCGGCAAATAGGCGCTCACGCATTCGCAGAGCAGCATCGGCGACGTAATGGTCGGTCTCGCTCTGGAGGGGCGCGCGCCCCAGGTACTCCTGAAACCAGCCGGCAACATCGTTGCCGAAGGCCTCTTCGCTGTTGAAGAAAAAGAGCGCGATGGCGGTCTGGATATCGCTGGCGGCCATTCCCTCCGCCGAACGCTGTTCGTACCAAGTCGTCCAGTATTGCGAGCCCGGCGCATCCGGCTCGCGGCTCAGGACGCGTTGGTAGAGCGCGTTCACCCATGCTTCCGGCGTGCCGCCGGCGTCGGTATAGAACTCGGTGCTCGCCGCAAACCCGGCCTTGATCCCTTCCGGCCCGCCCGTCGCGTGCCAGACCGCCTCCCAATGGTTCAGGCCGCTCGCTTCCGGCTCGCGCCCCCAGGTATTGTTCGTAATAGCCGGTGATGACTCTGCTGAGCAGCTCGTCGCTCTCGAAAAACCCGAAGGCCATGGCGCCGGTGTTGCCGCCGTTGTTGAAGTAATTCGTCCAGAACTGCAGGCCGCCCGGATCAGGCGCGCGATCGAGTACCGATTCGTAAAACTTCCAGACCACGCTCGCATGTTGCGAGAGCACGGTGACCGTGGCCGTTCCCTGATGGCCCTGAGCGTCGCTGACACTCACCTGCGTGCTGTCGAAGCCGGGGAAACTGGCCGTGGGCGTATAGGTAAACGAGCCGTCGGCGTTAAAAGCGAAGGTGCCGTCTTGCGCGCCGGTGACGGTGCTGGTGGCCACCGTGAGCGGGCTTGTTGCGGAGTCGTTTTTCAACATTCCGTTATCCGCGCTCACCGTGTCCGCGCCCGGCCCGATAACGTAAACCGCGTCCGTCAGATCGAGTTGGCCCGGCGCGGGAGTCGTGTCGGCAGAAACGATGGCCTGGCTATTCACGGCGACATCCGGGTCCGTGCCGCGTTCGATATCGACCTGAATCGTGAAGTCGCCGTTGGTGGCGTACTCATGCGCGCCGAGCACCTCGAACCCGCCAGCCGAATCGGTTACGATCGTCCCGGACGACGAGCTCCCGTCTCCCCAATCAATCGTCGCCGAATAGAAGGCGACGTCGCCGGTCCCCGCCGGGTCGGTGAAGCTGGCGACGATCTGCTGCGAAATGGCGCCGCCGGCCGTGGCATCGATCGTGTAGCCACCCGTCGCTTGAAGTGGCGAGCTGCTTTTGGTGCCGGGATCGGATAACGAGCTTGTGGCATAGACGCCCATCAAGACCGGATCGCCCGCTGGCCCGATTCTCTGGCCACACGTCAGTTCGTTGCCCGCGATGCCCTGCGGCGTAGCGACTCCGCTGATTGCAAACAGCTCCTGGCCGCCGCCGGCCGCGTCCGGCGTGACTGCGATCTGCGCCGCGGGGCCCTTGCGCACGAGATAAAAAGCACTTCGCGATTGCCCGTTTTGGTCGAAAACCATGTTATAGGTCTGCTGATCGGCGCTATTGATGCCGAACAATTCAGGGTTGCCGCCGGCGTCTTCGCCAAGTGCGATCTGCGCCCAGGTGCCCGTGTCGATCAGGGACGGAGCGGCGGTGAAGCCTGACGGCAGGGTCACATCGCCGTTGCTGTTGAGATGCAGCGAGTCGATCCGGCCGCTGCAAATGGCAAACAATACCGGGTCCCCAAAGTGATCCGAGGCCGCGGCAACCTGCGACGCAAACAGGGGGAGGGCGACAAAGTTACCCGCCGTGCCCGGAATGAGCTGGGGACCGCCATTGGCCGCGAACTTAAGCTCATAGACCTGAGAAGTGGGCGAGGTGATTGCATAGACCTCGGGTTCGCCACTCGCGTCGTGGCCGACCGTGATTTGCGTCGCTGGCGGACCGCCGGCTAACAGCCACCCCGAGTTCGCAGTTGAGGGTGAGGGCGGCACCAGGTCGTAATAGACCTGGTGGGGCGCCGCCGCGCTGATCGCGAACAACTCAAACTCGCCGTCCGGCAGAGTGGCGACCGCGATACTTTGGGCAATTCCCCCCGTCACGAGTTGATAGCCTCCATTGGGACTGCCATCGGCGTTCAGTTGCAGCTCGTAAACCATCTCGTTGCCGCTAATCGCGAACAGCGCCGCGGCATGACCCTGTAGATCGGTGCCCACGACGATCCGCGCCGCTTTTCCTGGTCCTGCAAGCTTGAAGTAATTCGGAGTCGGCGTTCCCGTTGCATCGGGCGTGCCGGCGGCATCGAGGTTCTGGTAATAAACCTGCTGGTCGACCGCGCTAATGGCAAATAGCTCCGGGTCGCCGTTCGCCGTGACGGCTGCGGCGATTTGCGAGGCCCGGCCGTTGCCGACTTGCGAGTAGCCATTCAGGCCGTAGGTGTCGGTCGACAGATCCGCAACGAGATTGACGGCGACGGGAGCGCCTAGACCGGTGACCAAATCGTAGCCGGAACCCGCCGCGTAATATCGAAATGGATACGGTTCGTGCGACGGGTCGTAGGGGGCGTTCTGGGTAATGTCATTGAAATCCCAGGAAGGAAGGCTATACAGCATCGGCAACGTCTGCGTGGGGCCGTCGAGCGTGGGAAGACCGTTTAGCGCGCGCCCTTCGTTTGCGATGGCGATCAGTCCCGCGAACTGCGGAGCGGCGGCGCTGGTTCCCACCTCCACGGTCCAGGCACTCTGGGAACCGGCCTGCTGGGCTGCGTACGAATCGTAGATCGGGAAGGCCCTGTCCTCGCCGCCCAAAAACGCGACGTCCGGCGTGCTGCGGACGTCCGAGTTGGTGACATTGGGAACCTGGAACCATGGCGCCGATAAGGTGGAGAGGCCGCCGCCGCTGTAGCTGGCCGCGATTTGCTGCCCGCTGGAGCTGAAGTCCGTTGCGCCGACGCTGATCACGTTTGGCGATGCCGAAGGAAATATTGAATACGGGCCGGAGTAATCGTGCGGCGAAGCGTCGCGGTCTCCGGAGGCGGCCACGAACGTGACGCCGTTATGGCCGGCGGGCGTCGTGAACAGACTGTCGCTGTATTTGTCTGTCGCCGGCGACCAGGCCGTTCCATTGCTCGTCGAAACCGAAGGGGGCGGCGGATCGCCAAAACTCATGGAAACAACCGACACCCCAGGCGCCGATCGCGCAGCGTTGATGGCGGCCGATAGATCGGTGGGCGTGTAGCCGTTGGCTTCCATCAACACTAGATTCGCTCCGGGGGCGATGGCGTGGGCCCACTCGACATCCAGCGATATTTCCGAGGACCAGTTGCCGAATGGCTGCGGCGGAACGGCGTAGGGGTTCCGGTAGCCGCTGGAGGAGCTGATCGTCGTCGGTATTCCATTTTCAACGTTCTCGACGGTGAGAACTGGCTGGGGCAGGCCAAATTGCGAATCGAATGCCGCCACATCCTGCTGGATCGTAGGGTCGTCGTAGGCATCGACGATGGCGATCGTTTGGCCGCTGCCGTCGCCGTGAACGCTGCCGAAGTGGACATGGTCGATTCCGTAGTCGCTTGTGACTTCCTGCGGTGTGTAGGCGCCTGGAATGGGCGAGATCGACAAGAGCTGCCGCGATTCGAGGGTTTCGCAGCGAAGGGCATGAAGACGGCGGCGAAACAAATTCGGGCTGACTTTCACGGTTCGGCCTCCTGAAAAGAGTTGGTGAGTCACGCGGCCGACCTGGCGACGAGCTGGTATGAGCCGCTATGCTGGAAATGCGGATCCGATTCGTTAGCCGGAAAATGATCTTCTTCATGGCCATCAATCCTGAGTTCCAGGCCCTGCTGGAGCGCGTCAAGAGCGGCGATCAAGAGGCGGGCAGGCTGCTGTTCGAGCGCTTTACGCGGCGGCTGATCGGCCTGGCGCGCACGCGGCTCGACTCCGCGGTCGGCGGCCGCGTCGATCCGGAAGACGTCGTGCAGTCGGCCTACAAGAGCTTTTTTGTCCGCTTGTCGCGGGGCGATTTTCAGCTCGACGATTGGGGCAATGCCTGGGGCGTGCTGACCACGATCACGCTGCGCAAGTGCGGGCATCGTATTGAGTATCTGCGTGCCGCCTGCCGCAATATTGCGCTGGAAGCCGCGTCGCCCGCGTCGCCGGACGACTCGGTGGCGGCCTGGGAACCGATTGCCCGCGGCCCCACACCGGCCGAAGCGATCTCTCTGGCCGAGCTCGTCGAACGGCTGCTCGATGGGTTGGACGCGCGCGATCGCCAAATCGAGCTGCTCCGCCTACAAGGCTTCACGGAGCAAGAAATCGCCGTTCAGGTCGGCCGCACCGACCGGACCGTGCGGAATGTGCTTGCGCGAACGCGCGCACGTCTGGAACGATTGCTGGACGATGAGCGAAGCTGACGCCGAGAAGTGAAAACTTGCGGCCGGCCGCCCACAGAGCGCGGACGTACCGGCCGCGAGCTCGGCGGGACACCACTCCCGGATGAAGCCTCACTTGCCGCGAATGAGAACCGCGGCGACGGTGCCTCCTTCGGGGTGCGGCCCCGAGTGGTTGATCTTCCCGTTCTGCGGAATCACCACCCACGTTCCCGCCGGGGTCACCGCAGTGTTCGGTAGTGACAATGCGTAACCACGCCCGGACCGGCACCAGGTCCCACGGGCACTCCCATCTGGATACGTCACGTGGAAAGTGCCGTCGGAATGGAATAAATACTCGACCGGCAGGGAATAGCTGTGGCTGGTCTCGCGGCCGGTCCATTTGCCGACGAGCGGTTCCACCGCGGGTTCCGGTGCATTCGTCGTCGCCGTCCAGGCCTTCGTCGCCCTAACCTGAGCGACATAGTCGTTTGCGGCTTGGGTGCTGTCCGTCTGGAAGGTCCGCTCAGGCTGCTTCACCCATTGACCACTCACCTTCATGTAGACCCACACAGCATATTTGCCTTTGGTTTTCTTGGTGGCCCCGGCGTTGCCGTTGGCTTCACGGCCGAAAACCGGAAAAAGAGGAATTAGCGGGGCTTCGGAAAAGAAACTTGCAATTCCCCCCCGTTTCAGGCAGAATGCGGTTTCGAGCGGCGCGGAGGGTGGCGCCGTCCTTTCCCGGCCGAGATTTCGGGCATCCGCCAAGATGGATACGACGCCGATCAGTCTGCTTCAACGCGTGCGGCAGCCGGACGATACCGACGCCTGGCGAAGGCTGGTCGAGCTGACGACGCCACTGCTGTTCGCCTGGGCCTATCGCGCGGGGCTCCGCGATCACGACGCCGCCGACCTCGTGCAGGACGTGTTGGCCGTGCTGGTCGATAAGCTGCCCACGTTCGATTACGACCGCGAGCGCAGCTTCCGCGGTTGGCTGCGGACGGTGACCAAGCACAAGCTGCTCGAAAGGCGGCGGAAGCGGCTGCCCGACGCCATGTCGCCCGACGACCCGCGGCTGGGCGAGCTGCCCGATCCGACCGTGCTCGACCCGTTCTGGGAACAGGAATACCGCCAGAAGCTCGTGGGCCTCGCTCTGGAGTTGATGCGGGCACACTTTCAGCCGACGACCTGGCAAGCCTGCTGGGAACACGTTGTCTCCGGTCGTTCGGCCGCCGACGTGGCCGCGGAGCTGGGCCTGACGCCCGCCGCCGTCTACGTCGCCAAAGGCCGTGTGCTGCGGCGGTTGCGCGCGGAGCTGAATGGTATGTGGGAGTAACGGAGAGTTCAGGGTTCAGGGTTCAGGGTTCAGGAAAGTGGCGGTTGCGGGCCGGTGGGCGATGCCCACGCTACAAAAAAAATTGACCGGCAGGTGTTAGGTTTTCGCTTCTCGCGCATAGTTCTTTTAGACGCGAACTTTGGACTCCAGTTACCGAACCCTGAACCCCGAACCCTGAACCCCGAACCCTGAACCCTGAACCCTGAACCCCAACCCCCAACCCAAAACCTCTATGGCCACCTCGCTTTGCCCCGATCGTGACGAACTTCAGCGGATGCTGCTGGGTCTGTTGCCGGAAACGCAATCGGAACAGTTGGAACAGCACGTCTCGGAATGCCAGCGGTGCGTGGCGACGCTGGTCGAGTTGGGCGGCGGAGATACGCTGGTCGAGGCGATGCGGGCAGGGCCGGCCGCGGCGGCCGAAATGGCCGCGTATCGCGACCAGGCGCGGGTGGTGGTCGATCGCTGGGTCGCGCCGCGCGGGGCGACGCCACGCCGGCTGGCTCGGCATCCGACGAGCCGACTTCGGAGTTGGGTCCGCGCCGCACCTTCACGTCCGACCTCGAAGACGAAGACATCGACTTTCTGGCCCCCGCCCAAGCAGCCGACGAGTTGGGCCGCCTGGGAAACTATCGGGTGCTGCGCGTGCTGGGATCCGGCGGCATGGGCGTGGTGTTCGAGGCCGAAGACCTGCAGCTCAAACGGCGCGTGGCGCTCAAGGCCATGAAGCCCTCGCTGGCGGCCAGCTCTTCCTCGCGCAAACGCTTCGTGCGCGAGGCCCAGACCGCCGCCTCCGTCGAGCACGACCACATCGTGCCGATCTACCAGGTCGGCGACGACCGCGGCATCCCGTTCATCGCCATGCCGCTGTTGCGCGGCGAGACGCTGGCGGACAGGCTGCAGAAGGGTTCAGGGTTCAGGGTTCAGGTTTCAGCAACGGAGGAGGCTAAGACCCAAGACCCAAGGCCCAAGACCCCAATCCAAAATCGAAAATCCGATCCGCTCCCCCTCCCCGAAATCCTGCGCATTGGCCGCGAGATCGCGCTGGGCCTCGACGCGGCCCACCGCGCGGGGCTGATCCATCGCGACATCAAGCCGGGCAATATCTGGCTCGACGCCGCCAACGGCCGCGCCAAGATTCTCGATTTCGGTCTGGCCCGTGCCGCCGGCGCGGACGATCACCTCACGCAAACCGGCGCGTTGTTAGGCACGCCCTCGTATATGGCGCCCGAACAGGGCCGGGGCGAGGAGATTGACGCACGGGCTGATCTCTTCAGCTTGGGCTGCCTACTCTACCACATCGCCACCGGCGTGCGGCCGTTCGTGGGCCGCGACACGCTTTCGACGCTCTTGGCGGTAACGACGCACGAACCCCGCCCGCCGCGAGAGTTGAACGCGGAGTTGCCGGCGGAGTTGAACGAGCTGATCGTTTGGCTGCTCTCGAAGGATCCCGCCGGCCGGCCGCAAACGGCGAGCGAGGTTGCTGAGCGGTTGGCATCTGTAGGGAACGGCCTCCGTGGCGTTCCGGAAAGGGAGGGTCGGCTTCCCAGCCCGCCTCGTCAAGAGGAGATGGAGAGACAGAGAGACGCAGCGACAGAGCGGCAAGACGCGACTCTTTCCTTCGCTCCTTCGCTCCTTCCCTCAGTCTCCCCCTCGCCCCTTCCCTCCCTCGCTCCCACTCCTCCCGCCCCTCCGCGCCGCCGCGGTCTCGTCGCCGTGGCGGCCGCCGCCGCGGCCGTGCTGGCCGGCGTCGTCTTCTTCCTCCAAACCAACAACGGCACACTCCGGGTCGAGATCAACGATCCGCAAATCGAGGTGTCGGTCAAAGGCACGGACATCACGTTCAAACAAGCCGACAACGGCGCTGACGTGAAAGTTTCGCCCGGCGACAAGACGCTCGTGGTCGAGCGTGGCGACTTCAAGTTCGAGACCGACAAGCTGCTCCTCAAGCGTGGCGACGCCGTGACGGTCGCCGTCACACTCTCGGCCGACCGGGTCGAGGTGAAACTGGGCGACAAACTGATCGGGCAACGCAAGCTGCCGGAAGACTTGCTGGCGACTAAGGGCGGCGCCACGACCGCCGAGCATCCTGCGAATGAAAACGCGCCGCCCAAGGATCCAAGGTCGAGTCGAACCGCCCCTGGTTGGCACGGTTGGCCTGCCGATGCACCCGCGCCGGCCATTGCCCCCTTCGACGCCGCGCAGGCCAAAAAGCACCAGCAAGCGTGGGCCGATTACCTGAAGCTGCCGGTCGAACACACCAACTCGATCGGCATGAAGTTCGTCCTCATTCCGCCGGGCGAGTTCACGATGGGCAGCACCCTGGCGGAGATCGAGGAGCATCTCAAGGTCGCCAACCCAGACGACAAGCAGTCGCAGGAGTGCATCAAAAGCCAATCGCCGCAGCACAAGGTGGTGCTGACGCGACCTTTCTATCTCGCAACACGTGAAGTGACGCAGAAAGAGTACGAAGTGGTGACGGGCGTGAATCCCTCGTACTTCGCCAAGACTGGACTCGACAATGATTTCGTGCGACAGGTCGCCGATCTCGACACCGCGAACTTTCCGGTCGACGGCGTTAGCTGGAACGACGCCGCGGAGTTTTGCAACAACCTGGGCCGCCATGAAGCGTTGAAGCCGTTCTACTTTCGTGCTGACGACACGGTCACGCCGCTAAAAGGGAACGGCTACCGTCTGCCGACGGAAGCCGAATGGGAGTTTGCCTGCCGTGCCGGAACGACGACAAAGTTTTGGACCGGCGACCGGGAAGAAGACCTGATTTCCGCCGGCTGGTTCGGTCGCAACTCGGGTGGGCGGACGCACCAAGTCGCAGAACTGGCGGAAAACCCGTTGGGGCTCTTCGACGTTCATGGAAACGTCTTGGAGTGGATCGAGGACTCGTGGCAGGCAGCGTCTTATGAGCAGTTTGCGGGAAAGCAAGCGATCGACCCCAAAACTCCATCGTCGCGCGGCTCGCTACGATTGTTCCGCGGCGGCGACTGGGGCGACAGCGGATCCGCCTGCCAATCCGCCCACCATTTCTCCTGTGCCCCGACCGGTGCCCCCGTCAGCATCGGTTTCCGGCTGGTGCTGGTCGTTGACGCGCTTCGCGGCGACAGATTAGCGGCAAAGCCACAACCGCAAGCTCCTAAGACCGAAGACCCAAGCCCTAAGATCTCCGCCATCAATCCAAAATCCAAAATCCAAAATCGAAAATCCAAAATCTCTCAGTTCCGCAGCCATCGTCACGCAGCCGGCGGCGATCGAGGGCGTGAAGAGTTGGACGCTGGAGACGATCGGGCATCGCGGCGGGATCTATGAGGCCGAGTACAGCCCCGACGGCAAATGGCTCGCCACGCTCGGCTACGACTGCACCATTCGCCTCTGGGATCCCACCACCGGCAAGCTCGTGCGGATCATCGTCGGTCGCAATCAGGGCCGCGGCTCGATGTCGTGGTCGGCCGACAGCAAACAACTCGCGGTGGTCGATCGCGACCTGATTCGCGTCTGGGATGTCGAGACCGCCAAGCTCGTGAAAACGCTGCCCGTCGAGCCGGCTGATTACATTTACAAAGCCGCCTGGTCGCCGGACGGCAAAACGATGGCCATCGGCCTGCGGCGCGGTCGCGGCAATAACCGCAACCTGCTGGAGCTCATCGACATGCCAAGCGGCGACTTGCTTCAAACCATTCCGGCGGCGTGGAGCGACGTCGACGAAACAAACCCGATCTGGGTAGCTGCGCCACAGGGTCTATGCTGGTCCCACGACGGCCAGCGGCTGGCCTTTGGCAACGCGGTGCTCGACGTGGTCACCGGCCGATTGTCCTCGGTCCTCGGGGGCCAAACACTCGCTTGGCGTGCCGACGGTGTGCTGCTGGCGGCGCCCGCCGTCAGGGCGTCCGAGCAGTCAAAAGAGGAGACAAAAATCGAACTTTGGCGCGCGGAAACCGGCAAAACGCTCGGCGCGCTGCCGGGTTACGCATTTCCCCGCGATGCAGGTTATCTCCCTCCGCCGCGATTCAGCGCCCGGGGCGAAGCTCTCATCGCCGTGGCGGCGACCTTTCTTGAACCAGGTACGGGCCTCGTCTGGAACACGGATTCGTCTTCAGTCAGCCGTTCGTTCCCGGTAAGTACGGATGAGGGCTCCTTGCAATTCGCGGTGGCTGCCTCGGGAACGAGTGTCGCGGCTTTCAGCGCGGCAGGCGGCCGATTGCGTATCATCGACCTCGCGGAAGCCGAACCGCGGGTCGTGCGCGATGACCTCTTGTTCTACGTACCGCATGTGCCGAGCTTTGCGGCCGCTTGGTCGCCCGACGGTGCGACGCTCGCCGCTCGCAATGAGGACAACCAAATATGTTTTTGGGATGTCGCGGCGTGCCGGCCGCGTGTGCGCAGCATGCAACCGGCGCATGACATAACGGCGCTCGGCTGGTCGCACGACGGCGCATTGGTCCGCGCTTTGAACTACGACTACTCAATGGTCTGCGACGGCACGACGGGACAAGTAGTCCAAAACGCTCCGACTGCACACGGTTCACTCGCATCGCCGTCGCTCCACGGCGACTTCATCGCCTTGGCGGAGGCCGGGCACGTTACCGTGCATGCGCTCAACCCACCAAAGTTGCTGCGCAAGATTGTCACCGCGAATAAGCTTCCGCCGGCACTTTCTGCCGACGGCAGCCGCCTGGCCACGATCGCCGACAAGACGACGATTTGGGACGTGGCCAGCGGCAAGCAGCTTGGAATGCTCGATATTGCCGCGCCGGCGGAATGGTCGCCGGATGGGAAGCGGCTGGCGTTTACGCTGGGCAACGGTGAGCGATTCGAGATTCGCGAGGTCGAGACGGGCAAGCGAGTGGCAGAATTGCAACTGGACGGCCTGGGAAGGCCATCCTCCGTGACTGTCGCCGAGGGCGCGCGGTTGGCGTGGTCGCCCGACGGCACGCGCATCGCCGGCTTAGGACGCGTCTGGAACGCCGGTTCAGGCGAGGCGATCTGCTGGCTGGAACGCTTCGGCGCGCAGGCCCACACCGGGCAGCCGGTCTGGTCGCCGGATGGCGCTTACGTGGCTTACTGCGGTCCCGACCGCGCCGTGCAACTCGCCGACGCCGCGACCGGCCGCATGGTCGCCACGCTGTACTCATGTACGCGCGGCCGCACACTGGCCGTCAGCCCGCACGGTCATTTCCGCGCTTCACCGCGCACCGACGAGCAATTGGTCTACGTCGTCGAGACCGACGCCGGGCAAGAAACGCTCTCACCGCAGGAATTTGCCGACAAGTATGGTTGGCGGAACGATCCGACGGTCCTGGGAATCGGCAATCATGGCGCCGGCTTGGCTCGGCTGCAAAGCGACCGTACTCCTCACGCTCCGCGTGAGGGAAACCATCACGCGGAGCGTGATGCCTACGGTGGCCGAACGAAGGAGCAGCCGGACGCCGCCAATCCGAAATCCAAAATCGAAAATCCAAAATCACTTAGTCCGCTGGCCACCGTGCAGCAACCCGCGAGTTTGCCCGGCGTCGAAAGCTGGTCGCTGGAGCCGGTTTCGCCATCAGGATGGGTGAGCCTCCAGCAGACGAACTCGCTTGCGCTCAGTCCCGACGGCAAGCTGCTGGCGGTCGGGGGCGACGATTGCCACGTACGCGTCTTTAATTGGGCGACCGGCAAAAAGCCTCGCCTGGCCAAACTTCTATTGGGCCACGCTTCGCCGGTTGGCGCCGTGGCTTGGTCGAGCGACGGTCGGCGGCTCGCCTCGGCGGAGCTGAGCCGCTCCGTTATCCATCTCTGGGATGTCCCCGCGGGAAAACTAATCTGGGCAACGCCCGTCGGCACCGACTGGATCCGTGGCCTCGCATGGTCGCCTGACGATAAGATGTTAGCCGCGATAGGCCCCCACGGCCCGTGGCTAGTCGATGTACAGACCGGCGAGCTTCTGCCCACGGTTAGGGAGCAGAGGTTCGACACGCAGCAATCCCTCGCCTGGGCGCCCGATGGCAGGCGATTGGCGGCCGGCGGCGCCGGAGCGGTGCAGATTTGGGACGTGGTTACAGGCGAGCTCGTCCGCGCGCTCACCGATTCCGGTGGGGACGGCGGCTTTTTAGCCTGGTCGCCTGATGGGCATTCTCTGGCGAGCCAAGGCGCACGCGCAACGTGCATTTGGAATCCTGATGATGGTACGCTGCTCAAAAAGCTGCCGGCTGGAAATGCGTCTGCTGGCTTTGTGGCAAGCCCGGCATGGCTCGATGACGGCTCGAAATTACTTGTTTGGCTGTCGGACCAGGCGGGGAGATGTGAGATCTGGAATGTCGCCAGCGGCGAGCGTGTCGATCAAGCCGGACTGCAACAGCCTCGCCGAACTGAGTCGGCCGACGGCCAGGTCATCGCGTCGGGCGGGCAATGGGACGAGATGCCGATTACGGTGCTTGACCTGCGTTCAAGAATGCGCCGGCAAATCTCGAAGGCGCCCTTGAGTCACTGTGCAGGCATCTCCCAGAGCGGTAATCTGTTCACCGGCGGTCCCACGCCGAGCGTTTGGCGGCAAGCACCGGCAACGCGTATTGAGATGGTTCCATCCATCGCTGGAGCACAGTTCGCCTCTTGGATTAGCGATGGCACGCTATTCACATCAGGTGCGGGCAACCGGCTTTCGACCAATGGCGGCCAGTGGCAGACTCGTGAACTTCCGATGCTAAATCGGTGGTCGATCGCCGGAATTCCTTGCGCTGTCTCGCACGATCAACAGCAGGTTGCCGCGGTGCAGAACACAAACGATGGCACGATCGCCGGCATTTGGGAACTTGGAAACGGCAGGCACGTGATCGACCTTGAGCCGCACACAGCGGCGATCGGATCGCTCGCATGGTCGAGCGACGGCCAACGCGTGGCGTCCGCCAGCGATGCCGCAATCCATCAATACGATGTCGCGATTCACGACTCCAAGAGCGGCCGGCGGCTTGCGGGTTTCCCAAGGATGTCCTGTGCCTTTCGTGGTCGCCCGCAGGCCGCACGCTGGCCGTCGCATGCGATGACGGCGCCGTTTATCTCTGCGACGAGTCACTGAATGTGCGGCACGCGTTGAGCGGACACGCCGCGCTCGGCACAGCTTCCCACGTTCGCCGATCGGTGCTGGCCCTCGGCTGGCACGACCAAGGGGCAACCGTGCTCACCGCCGACTCGCTCGCGGTGCGATTTTGGGACGCCGCGACCGGCAAGCTAAAACGCAGCACGCGCGAACACATTTCCACTAACCTGCAATGGCAATTAGTGCCTCGGTTCTCGGACGACGGCCGATTTCTCCTTATTCCCGGTGCCGGCGTGCGCGTGATCGACACCGCCAGCGGCGATCTGCTCGCCACGATGCGACCGTTACCGGACAGGCAGGCCGCCGTCATCAGCCCGGACGGGCACTATCTCGGCACGCCCTGGGCCGAAGAAGACCTTGTCTACGTCGTGCAAACGGCCGACGGGCAAGAGCTGCTCTCGCCCAAGGAATTCGCCGCCAAGTACGGTTGGAAGAACGACCCGAGTAAGGTGAAGTTGCCGTAGTTAGTCCGTGGTCCGTGGTCCGTGGTCCGTTGTCCGTGGTCCGTTGCCAAAGAGCGGATCGACCAAGGTGAAGCGGCCCGTTACCGACGACGGACGCTACAGAAGCAAACGAAGGCAACGAGGGGGCCGACAAACTCCTTCGTTTCCTTTGTCTGCTTCTGTTCGAAATGTCCGCGACGCATGAAGCACGGCGGTCGCGTATAATGTTACCGGGCCTGAAAGAAGCATTGAGCGTCCCGAACAGGGAGAATACGAACAGCGGGACGAGCTGCCGTGACCTACCTGCTCGACACCAACGCGTGGATCGCCTATCTGCGGCAGAATAACCCTGTTTGGTATTCTTCGTGAAACCATTATAGCAGGGCGGCCGCGGCATGAGTTGGCTCGCGATCCGTTGTCAAGGGCGGCGTCTCGTCCGCCGCTTTTTGGCGCTGCCATTTCCCAGCAGCACCGCCACGGCTTTACCGTTCCGCGTGACCACGACAGGCCCCGTGGCGCTCGCCTTCACAAACGAACTGAGGTTGGCTTTGACTTGGGCCACCGACGCGATTCTCATTCGACCTCTAATAATTGACTGAAGTTTTGCCTCGCCATCGCCGATAAACTTTCCGCCACTGTGTACGAGGGGGGAGCCTCGACAGTCGGAGCAAACATGTCTAGTGTCAATCCCACGGGGACAACATCCACCTTCTCCTCGGCGCTGGCGGCCCTGAAAGCCACGAGTACCGCGGGCACGCCCGGCGGGCCGGCGCCCACTTCGCTCGACCAGTTGCAGCGGACGTTGTATCAGCAGCTCGATCAGGCCTTCAAGCAGGGTTCGTCGCTCTCCGACATCGGCGCTTCGTTGACCCAGCAAGTGTCCGCCACGCTCGAACAATATGGCGTCAGCGACGACCAGCGGCAGAGCGTGATCAACAACCTGCAGCAAGTGTTTTCCCAGGCGTCGAACCGCTCGGATGCACGCCAAAATGCGCGGCAAGTGCTGGACAACTTCTTCGCGACGCTTCAGCCGTCAAGTAACGGCGAGCAAACCGCGTCGGCCGGCTCTCCGCTTCCGAGTCAGGGCATCGATCTTACGGCGTGATGGTTGCTATGACTTCGCGCGCTCGGTAATAGGACATTCGCGGTGGCTGGGGCAGAGCTTGGCCAGGCAGCGGTCGGCGCGGCAAAAAGCGTGGCGGCCAAGCGATGCCCCGGTGGTGGCGCTACCGGGGCATCGCCGCGGCTGAGCGTTAGGTGGGGAAATCGCCGAGCGCGCGGCTCTGCCCCAGCCACCGCGGAACACCACGGAGGGCGTTCCCTACCGAGTTGGCCGCTCGCCAACTCGCTTTGGCCGCCCTACAATGCCGGCATGCCCGAACTACCTGAAGTCGAGACCATGCGGCGCGGCATTCTGCCGGTGTTGCAAAGCCGGATTGCCGGCGTGGTGTTGCCGCGGTGCCGCTTGCGGCCGATTGAAATCGTGCCCGCACCGGCGAGCTTTCGCCGCCGAGTGGTGGGCCGCACGATCGTGGCTATCGACCGCATCGGCAAGCGTGTGGTGCTGCGGCTGGATGCGCGCAATGCGACCGGCGGCGACGCCATCGTCATCGAGCCGCGCATGACCGGCCTGGTGCTGGTGAGCGACCCGCCGAACCGAGAGCACTTGCGATTTGGCCTGCGCTTGGCGGGCGGCCGCGCCAGCGACCTTTGGTTTTGGGACCGGCGCGGCCTCGGTTCGGTCCGGCTGGTGTCGCCCGGCGAGTTCGGCGACCGCTACGGACTCAACCGCATCGGTCCCGATGCGTTGGAGATTTCGGTCGAGACGTTGCGAGACCGCTTGTCGTCGAGCCGGCGGGAAATCAAGGTGGCCCTGCTCGACCAGCGGGCGTTGGCAGGTATTGGCAATCTCTATGCCTCGGAGATCCTGCACCTGGCGGGCGTTCATCCGCGGCGGCGCTGCGACCGCTTGAAGCCGGCGGAATGGCGGCGCCTTCACGCGGCCATGCGCGAAGTGCTCGAAGACGCGATCTTGCACGAAGGCTCGACGCTCGCCGACGGCACGTATCGCAACGCCTTGAATGAGGCGGGCAACTATCAGAATCATCACCGCGTCTACGACCGGGCTGGCGACGCGTGCGGCGCGTGCGGAGGGAGGATCGAGCGCATCGTGCAGGCCCAGCGTTCGACGTTTTGTTGCCCCAAATGTCAACGGCTGGGCCGTAAGTAAGGATTCGGAACCTCCGATGCGTACGTCGATTCAGGCAATCCATGCTGGCTTTATTGAATCCTACCATCCGACCCGGTAGACTAAACCATAACGCAGTTCGAAGAATGAAAAAAGAAGCTACCGTCGAAATACTGTCGGGTGCGATCAATCACGTTGTGCTAAGGACTCCGGGGCGCAATTTCCCCGGCATGGTAATTCAGGGCGACAGCCTGGCGAGGCTCTACCGATGCGCCGCAGACATTTGCCGCCTTGCAAAGGGCTGCGGCGACGAGGAGCTCGCCGGTGAAGCTGACGCGCTTTGCACCGAGCTCGGCGAGCGTCTGGCCTTCTATGAAAAAGTCTTGGAGTCGCACGGCATCGAGATTCCCTATGCCAGTCCGCTGGTAAAGGAAACCGCCTGACTGGCCAGTGAGCCGACAGCCGACTCGCTCGGCAATCGCGCCGTCTCGTCACACGCTCGCCGACACAACCGATCCGCTCATCGGTACGCGCGAGGACGCGTCGGCCGCCAATCGCTCGCGGAAGCGCACGTGGCGCCAACGCGTCCAACGCACCAGCGGCTTCCAGACGGTGTGAACGAGACGGTGCTTGATGAGCAGGTGCCAGAAGCGATTGCTCCGCTTGTAAAGGTAACTCATCGCCAAGTAGGGGAGCACCGCCGAGCGGTCTGCCGGCCGCCGACGCCAGATGCTGCGCGGAGAATAAAGCCAACGGTAAAGCCAGTCGTAGCCCAATTGCAGGTCTTCGGGCGACATGTGCTTCGGTCGAAAAACCACGTGGGCCGTGTCGTACAGATCCCAGTTCGTGTGCAGCAGGCGCCCCGCGGACCGCAGTTGCGCGAAAAGCGGCGTGCCCGGATAAGGCGTCAGGATGTGAAACGTGCCGCTTTCAATGTGGTTCGATTCGATCCACTCGGCCAGCCGTGAAAAACTCTCTTTTCGGTCCTGGTCGAAGCCGAGAACGAAGCTCGCATTCACCTGGATGCCGTGGTCGTGCAGCAGGCGCACGCGTGCCGCATAGTCTTCGGCCCGCGGAGAGCGCTTTCCGGCCGCGGCGATGTTTTCGTCGGAAAGCGATTCGAACCCGATGAACACGCCCGTGCAACCGGCCAGCGCCATCTCGCGGACGACATCCGGGCGGTCCGTGACATCAAGCGAAACCGCGGCGCTCCATATCCGCTTGAGAGGCCGCAGCTCGCGGCACAGCTCGCGCAAATAGTCGGGCTTCGAGCCGAGATTGTTGTCAATGAACACCGCGTAAGGCTCGTCGTCTGCTTCCCATTGCCGGCGAATGTCGGCGGCCGACCGGACGCGGTAAGGCATCGAAAGCCCCTTGGTGCTCAGGTAGCAGAATCCGCAGCGATTGTGGCAGCCGCGCGTGGCAATGAGACTGGTCGTGGTCAGAAAGCTCTGCTTGGGCAGCAGGTCGCGGCGCGGCACAGGGTCGGCATCGTAGGACCGCTCAAAGCCTGCCCGGTAACGCGGATGCAGCGACCTTCGCTCCGCGTCTGCCAGGACCACCGGCCACAATTGCACGCCGTCGCCGATGGCCAGCGCGTCGGCGTGCGGAGCCGCCTCATCCGGGCATGACAGCACGTGCAGCCCTCCGAGCACCACCTGGCAACCATGCGCGCGAAACCAGGCCGCCAGCTCGTAAGCACGCCGTGCAAAGGTGAGATGCACCGTGATGCCGACAACTTGCGGCAGCGGATCGACCGGCGGCGGCCCTTGCAGCAGGTTTTCGTCCCAATAGCGGACTCTCCACGAGGCCGGTGTCGCCGCCGCGACGCTCGTCAGCGCCAGCGTCGGCGTCAACACGTGCTTGCCGAAACTGGCGTGCGGATCCTTCGGATAAAACGGGTTGATGAGCAGCGCGTAGCGAGGCTCGATCGGCCCCGCATGCAGGCCGTCGATACTCGGCGCTTCGACCAGCTCTCTGGCGATCCACAGCGGCGCGCGCGGTTGGTAGAACGGATCGTCAGGAACCGACGAAAGAAGGCGGTGCAGCATGGGATGAATCCAGCGCGGGGTAGTGGCAAGTCACTTTGTATTGCAAAGTAAATGGACGTAACGGTTTCCTCAGCAGGCGGCAAGAAGGGTTCTAAGCGGGGGACAAGCCGGTCAGCAGGTTCGGTTTGGAATTGGCGGACGCTTTTGCCGAGCGGTCCCGCTCGCGGGCCACCACGGCGGCATCGGCGATCACCTGTTCCAGCACCGAAACGTATTCGACGAATCGTTCTCGGCCGCTGGCGGTTACGCGACAAAGCGTTTGCGGACGCTTCCGGCTCGTCCCCTTATAGATCTCGACCAGGCCCTCGTCCTGAAGGACCTTGAGGTGCCGGTTCAGATTTCCGTCGGTCAGTGCGCAGAGCTCTTTGAGATCGGCAAAGAGCAGTCCCTCGGGATGGGTGACCAGCGACGTCATTATGCCCAACCTGGCCTTTTCGTGCATGACGCGTTCCAACCCGTCGTAGGCGAACCGCCCCGGCCTTTCTGGCAGACGATCAGAGAGGGTCATGTGCGCTCCAGTGTCTGATACAGAATCGCGGCCGCCAGCGTTTGTCCGACGCCGAACGTGCCGGCCATGGCCCAGGGCGAAAGGGCATAAACGCCGTGCGCCGTCGCCAGGCAGACCGTGCCCGCGACCAGATACCAGACCCCAACCCAAAACGCCGGGCGGGGCAGCAACCGCCAGGAGGCGAAGATTCCGAGGCTGAACACGATCGACCAGAGTCCGGGCAGCATCCAGAGGCATTCGCCGGCATATCGAACGACGACGGCGGTCAACAGCGCGCCGGCCACAAGACAGGGAAAGAACTGCTCGACGGCCAGACAGGTGTGCCGGACCGACAGCGGCGAGTCGGCACGCGCGCAGCGCACTGAAATCTCGATCGCGGCCACCGCGAAGCTCAGCACCGCCGCTCCGATCCACAGAGCGAGGTACTCGCCTGGCGTGCCGGTTGGATTGGGAACGAACGACGCCTGAAGTGCGGCGGAAACGAACGCGGCGATCGCCGAGAAGGCGACGATGGCCGAACGATAACCGCGAAACGTCTCTGTGCGAGCGAGATGGCTGCGGATGTCGGAAATCTGGGCCAGTGCTTCGTCTAACGGCGGCATGCGCTCCTCCAATTCTTCGTCGCCTGAAGTCGGGCGAATTGCTTTGTATTGCAAAGTATCTCTGCCGCCCGCCGGTTCGTCAAGCCTATCGGATCAGGGCGTCTCCTTTTTCAGATCCGCGGCCATCTCAAGGAGCTCGTGCAACATTTTATCGGAAGCGTGTTTTTCCAGCCGGTTCGTGCCGAGCCAGGTTTCATAGCCGCCCAGGTCGTGCTGCCGCGGCGTGGGAAGGTAACCGTAATAGCCGTGGTTCAGCGAAACCATGAACGAATCACGGAAGGGCGAGCGCCGCTTGAACTCCAGCCCGATCTCGCAGAAAACCTCGTTGGGCATGCTGCCGATGCAAACTTGCCCGATGCGCAGCACCTGCAACGGCATCGGCATCGCGTGGGGATAGTCGGCCATGCTCAGCGCGCGTTCGGCATAGATGGCCGGCAAATCGGCCTTGCCCGGCGTGGATGATTTCGCGGACAACGTGTTCTTGGCCCAGGTAAGTTGTTCTTCGTTCGGCTGTCGCCAGCCGATGTCCGGCTCGCGATACCGCGCGGCAAGCGCGATCTCGCGAGAATAGGCGGCGCCGGCCAGTCCCGCCTGGACTTTGCGTGCCACGTCGCCGGCCACCGCGCGCATTTGTTCGTACGGCTTCTGCGGCGGGCGCGGCTGCCGAAAGTTGATGTTGTTGATGTCGCCGCTGGTGCCGTTGGCCAGCATGGCCACGAACGGCGGGTCGAGCCGCTCCGCGTCGAGCAACCGAGCGAGCTCGTTGCAGAAAACGGCGAAGTAGTCGGCCGAAATATGCCCCGGTCCCACGCCCCCGACGTAGTGCAGGCTGTAGGCGGCAAACACCGAGATCGGTTTGCCGTCGAGGCCGCGGACCGCGATGATCGAAACCGTCGGATCGGTGGGGCCGGCCGGTTCGAGCAGATTGGGGCTGCCTGGCGGCGGGTTCATTTTCACCAAGTCGGAACCGCCGAACGGATTCGGCGGAATGCTGCCCGGTGTCATCGACCAGCGGCGGTTGAAGACGTGCTCAGGGGCATCGACTTTGACGAACGCCAACTCGGCCGGCCGCAGATTGTTCGCCGCGCATTGCACTCCGTCGGCGATACGCCGGGCGACGAATCGCTGATACTCGTCGGGCTGCTGATCGTACTTGAAACGATCGCTCCCCATCGCGCTGGCGGCCGAGTGCGTGTGCGTGGCACTGATCAGGACGTTTTCGCGAGGAATGCCGACCGCATCGGCAATCCGCTTGCGTGCTTCGTCGCTGACCAGGCGATGGATGCCAAGCAGATCGCAGACGACGAGCGCCAAGCGGGTTTTGCCGTCGTCGAGCACCAGGCACCGGGCATGCAGTTGATCGTGGATGTGCGTCGAGTGAATCGGCAGAAACCCGCCCACAATATCGCTGCCAAGCGGTGGCGTGATGTTGCTCGTCGCCGCGCCGGCGCGAAAGCTCGCAACGTCGTCGGCACGTGCGGATTGCAAGAGGGCCAGGAATGCGATCCCGGCGGCAACAAGCTTCGAGCGTAAGAGAGCATTCATTTTGGCACCTGGTTGTAGTGGCTGGGGCAGAACCTGGCCCTTAAAAAACTTCGCCTTGCGGCGTTCCGGAAGTTATCCCAGTTTTATGCCGCCGTCGTAAGGTGGGACCAGCGAGCTTGCGAGCGCCGGCCCACCGTAAAAGACGTCGCTAACTGTGGGCCGGCGCTCGCAAGCTCGCTGGTCCCACCTTACGTTGGTTGCTAATAGGCATTGGCATTGCCGCTGAAATAGCTAGGTTAATGATGCCTGTCGCTGCGTGCCACCACCCATTGCCATGTTCCGCGATCATCGACTCTTCCTCCGCGAATACCTGCGCCACTTCCACCACACGGGCGCCATCTTGCCCAGCAGCCGCTCGCTGGGCGCGGCGTTGGCGCGTCACGTGTCGGACGGCAACGGCGACCGACGCATTCTGGAGGTCGGCCCCGGTACGGGGGCGGTCACGCGACAGATCGTTTCACGTCTGGGGCACAGCGACCGGCTCGATCTCGTCGAGCTGAATTCGGCCTTCGTCGAGCGACTCAAGCACCGCTTCGAGCGCGAACCGCCTTTTGCCGCCGTGGCCCAGCGGGTGCAAATCATCCATTGCCCGGTGCAAGAACTCCCCCGCGAGCAGCCCTATGATGCGATCGTTTCCGGGCTGCCGCTCAATAACTTTTCGGCCGGCGACGTCGAGCACCTTCTCGACACGATGATGCGGCTGCTCGCGCCCGGCGGAACGCTGTCGTTCTTCGAATACATCGGCATCCGTCCGGCACGGGCGATCATCAGCGGCCGGGCGGAAAGGGCCCGCTTGCGCGGCGTCGGCTCGGCCTTGCGCGCGCTGCTCGACGGCCGGGAGTTCCGCCGAGATTGGATTTGGTCGAACGTGCCGCCGGCGTGGGTCCATCATGTGCGTGCGGAGCGACCGGACGCTTGACCGACGCAATCTCACCTTTGCGCATCGCCCTCGCGATCACCGAGCTTGACGTCGGTGGGGCGGAACGCTGCCTGGTCGAGTTGGCGACGCGGATCGATCGGCGACGTTTCGCTCCCGTCGTCTATGCCCTGTCGCCGCGACCCGCGCCCGAACGGCGGTCGCTCTTGCCGCTGTTGGAGGCGGCCGGCGTCGAGACGCATTTTCTCGGCGCGCAGCGTGCCTGGCAGGTCGCCGCGGTCGTGCGGAAGCTGGCCGGCCTGCTGCGGCGGCAACGTCCCGATGTGCTGCAAACGTTTTTGTTCCACGCCAACTTCGTGGGACGCTGGGCTGCCTGGCTGGCGGACGTGCCACACGTGTACTGTGGCGTGCGGGTGGCCGAGCGAGGCGCACGTTGGCACCTGTGGCTCGATCGGGCCACGGGCCGGCTCGTCGACCGTTACGTCTGCGTCAGCCGGGCCGTGGCCGACTTTTCACGTGCGCAGCTTCACCTGCCCGAAGACCGCGTCGTCGTCATACCAAACGGCGTCGACTTTGAGCGGTGGGCCACCGCCGCCGCCGCCGACCTCGCCGCGATCGGATTTGCCCGCGAACGGCGAGCGGTGACCTATGTCGGCCGCCTCGAGCCGCAAAAGGGAGTGGCCGAACTGATCGAACATAGCCCGCTGTGGCTTGAGCGCCTGCCGCGGCACGACTTGTTGATCGTCGGAACCGGCCCAATGGACGCTCGCTTGAAATCGCTGGCCGATCGAATCGGAGTGGCCTCGCGGATCCACTTTGCCGGCTGGAGATCCGACGTGCCTGAGATCCTGAAAGCCAGCGATTTGCTGGTGCTGCCCAGCCGCTGGGAAGGCATGCCCAACGTGGTGTTGGAAGCGATGGCCGCCGGCAGGGTTGTGGCGGGCACCGATGCCGAAGGGATGCGTGAGTTGCTCGGCGAGGCGGCCGGCGACCAATTGGTCGAGCGAGGAGATTATCGCGCCCTGGCAGAACGAATCGCGATCTTGGCCGCCGACGGCACCGCCTTACGCCGATTAGGCGATGCTAACTCCCTGATAGCAAAGGACTTCAGATTAGAGGGCATGGTGGCGGCCTACGAGCGTCTCTTCTGGGAGACGGCCGGACGGCAAGGATAGAACTCCGGCCCACAAAAATTCTTTTGACAACTTAGGGGTAATCGCCGCGACGTAACTGCCTTCCCACCTTGACATTCCGGAGTTTCAACGATTCGTAACTGCTTGCGGTGCCGCGCCCCTGCTTGACGCGGCCACAATCGGCGATATTCTGGGGCAACTGTGGGGATGAGTGGGGGGAAGTGGTAATGCTGTTGACCGGAACATTTCTGCGTGCGGTCGACGACAAGCTTCGCCTTGCGATCCCAAAGCGGCTAAGAGACGCGTTGATCGGCGAAGGCAAGCCGGAGCTTTACGTGACTCCCGGAATCGACGGATCGCTGGCGATTTATAACACGGCCACGCTCGATCGGCTCGCGCGGCGGTTGGCGGAATCGTCGCCCACCAAGAACGAAGTCCGCAGTTTCAACCGGCTTTTCTATGCACGGGCGGAATGCGTCGAAATCGACGGCCAAGGCCGCGTGCGCCTTCCTCCGGCACTGGCCGAGTTGGCCGGCCTGACAAAAGAAGCGGTGTTACTGGGCGTGCATGACCACTTGGAGATTTGGGACCGGGCACGTTGGGAGGCCTACCTGGGCGATCATGCTCAGCGCTACGATGAAATCGCGGAACAAGCCTTTCAACCGCGAGTTGACGCCTAGCAGGAACCAGCCATGCTGCTCTGTTTTTCGGTAGTGTCGTCCGTCCGTTGGTTCGCCGTGCGCGGCGATCATGGGCGACGGTTTGCGGCCACCAACCGTCCTCTGCCGATCGTCCGCGGGTCAGGAGGGAGGGATCCCTCCGGCCGCGAAAGGCGGGACCGCTCGCCCTAGGCGAGCCGCCCGTAAGCATCCCACCCTGTCAGCGGACACACGGACGCGTCCCAGGGTGGGCTGCTTTTTTCTGGCCGCATGAAGCATAAACCCGCCTTGGCCGACGGGGGCCTTTCCGGTACAGTTACGCCCGCGCTGTCATCGTCCCCTCGTGAAAGGATTCACCATGCCGGGATTCAAAATCCACATCAGTGCCAGCACGGCCCTGGGAGCCGCCTATGGAACGGGCGCGGCGCTGTTCTTCGACGTGCCCTTGCCGACGTGCATCCTTTCGGCCGGTCTGTGCAGCGTGTCGGGCATGCTCCCCGACTTGGACAGCGGTCCCGGCATCCCGTTGCGCGAGAGCCTGTCGTTTGCCGCCGCCTTCGTGCCGATGCTCCTCTTCGACCGCGCGCGACAAATGGGCTGGACGCACGAGACGATGGTGCTGGCCGGGGCCGCCTTGTATGTGCTGATTCGGTTTGGCTGTGGCTGGTTCCTGCGGCATCACAGCATCCATCGCGGCATCTTTCACAGCATACCGATGTGCCTGATCTTCGCCGGGCTGGCGTTCTTGTTATGTAACACCGGCGATCTGCCGCTGCGTTATTACAAAGCGGGAGCGGTGGTGATCGGCTTCATGTCGCACTTGATTCTCGACGAGATCTGGAGTGTCGAGCGGGCCGGGTTCGGCTTCCACTTGAAAAGCTCGTTCGGCACCGCCGTGAAACTCTGGAGTCCCTGCTGGTGGTCGACCGGCTTGACCTACGTCTGCTTGCTGATGGTGAGCGTGTTGGTGCTGAACGACCCCATCTGGTCCGGCGTCTCGCCCACTGGACATGAGCTGCACGAGATCGCTTCCGATATTGTCGACGACGTGCAGCGCCGGTAAGCGCTCCACGGTGTGGCACGGGTGATGGCACTTCGCGCCGGGGCAGCCACGGAATTCATACCGCACGCGGCCGACCAGCCCGCCGCGGTCGTAGGGTGGGACAAGCGAGCTTGCGAGCGCCGACCCACCCTTGGCGAC
>DATLUO010000270.1 GCA_035533075.1 Pirellulales bacterium
GCCCCTATGACCATTTCCATCGACCGATGGACCTGCCCATGCCTGGCCGCTTCATTCTTCTTGGGAAAGCCGGATGCGGGAAATCCGCCCGTCCGGTTTGACGAGGGGCGGGGAGGCCAACCTCCCCGCCTACTCTACTCATCCGTCCTTTAAGCGCGGTTCATTCCTGGTGGCTCATCACTCATCTTGCACGGCCATTGGCTTGCATGGCTCTCGCGATGCGCTCGACCACCGCTTCGCTGATTCCGGTGCCTCGTCTCTCATCCCTCATCGCTCATCTTTATCCACGGAGTGCCTAATATATATGCACCAAAGTAGCCCCATGCGTACAGATTAGGCAGTCCGCGCGGATTACCCCTCCAATTAGGTACGAGATGATAAAAACGCCGTATTTGACCGGCTATTGCAAATTTGCAAAAGCCGTGCGCCGAGGTGCCGCGTTGGACCCCGCGCGGCCCTGCTGCTCAATTATTAGGCACGCCAGCATGGCCGCAACAGAGGGGAAACCACGGATGAAACGGATGGGCACGGATCGGCCGGCATCCTGCCTCGCCGCTGGCTTGGCTTGTTCCAGTCGCGCCGCCCCACCAATCCAAAATCGAAAATCCAAAATCCCAGGACCGCCGCCTTGTTTTTTCTCCGCCCCGCGTGCCTTATACTCTCGGCGTCGGCCTCTCCCTCGCCCGAACCCTGAACCCCGAACCCTCTCGTGCCCCTGTTGCGTGGCCGGCCTCTGGCGTTCAATCATCGCTCGACCGAGGCGAGCTCGGGTCGTGGCGGGGCAGACGCGGCGGGCGCGGCGCGCCCGTTTCGCGCTCGTCGGCGTGGCGACGCCGCCGAACCGCCCCGCGCGGAGGCGAATTCTCGCACGGCCAAACGCGGCTGCTTCGCCCCGCCACCATCGGGCCTCGTGCCGGTGGAGCGCCGCAGGCCGCCCGCGCGAACGCTCCTCTTCCCCTGTGCCGCCGGATAGCGCCAACGCGGCGGGCGACGGGATAAAAGGGACTGCCGCGTAGTGGCGAAAGAGTTTAGCCGTGGGTGCGAACCCACGGAACATGAAGGACATGCCAGCGAAGCCGCGACCGGATCGTTGACCGCCGCGTGACGGCGGGAGGTGAGGGGAATAGGTAAAGGCTACAGGGGAGGTATTGGTTGCGAGCGGGTGAAAGCCCCCCGCGGCACCTCGTCGCTCCGGCCGTAAGTCGACCTGCCGCTTGTACGCCATCGAGGCGATGTCGAGGCCGAGCTTCATGTCGACGCCCTTCTGACGGCACTCATAGGTCACGTCTGCCAGCGGTGCTTCCCGCCGCCGCAACGCGGCGGCGGGACGCACGGGCGGGAGGGAGAAGGTCTTTTAGGCGGCGGGCTTCTGGCGTTCAATCATCGGTCGACCGAGGCAAGCTCGGGTGGTGGCGGGGAAGACGCGGCGGGCGCGGCGCGCCCGTTTGGCGCTCGTCGTCGTGGCGACGCCGCGGAACCGCGCCGCGTCATGGCGAATCCGCGAACGGCCAAACGGGGCTGCTTCGCCGCGCCACCATCCGGCCTTGCCCCGGTGGAGCGGTGATTGGACGCCAGAGACGAAGGGCCCCGCGCCGCCCTGTTCGCCTCCCTCGGTTGCCGCGTCGTGCGTGCCGCCGCCGCAACGCCGCGACGCCGCGACGCCGCGACGCGGCCAGACCGGATGCACGTGCTCGGCGTGCTCGGCAACTCGATTTGTTGGCTTTGGCAGGGGATGGTAGAATGGATCGCCCCTTGCTGAAGGAGATTCCCGAATGTCTACCGTGCCGCGCAACTCGAGCGACGCCGCCCACGCGGAAGCCCAAGCCACCGTGCTGCCGGTGGCGCGGCCCGATGTCGACGAGGTTGCGCTCCAGTTCGACGCCGCCGCCGAAAGCGTCGGCATCGAGCGGCCTGCGCCTGTAGAGTTGAGGCAGCTTTGCCGCCAGGTGGCCGCGTTTACGCGGGAACTATTTCCCGGAGAGATGGCCATCGAAATACGCGTCGATCCTGAGATTCGCGACGATCTTTATTTGGTGTTTGAGGTTGCCGCCGCCGGTGGCGTGGACGACATCGTGGCCCGCGACGAGAAGTGGCACCGTCGCTTGCGTTCCGTCGCGCGCCAGTGGCCCGGGCTTTTTAGATTATCCATTGACGCGCGCTAATGGATCCCGCCGACTTCATCAGCCTCGCCCTCATGCTTTCCAACAGCCACCAGGAGTCGGAGCTCCGTACGGCTGTCGGCCGCGCCTATTACGGTGCCTTCCATTGCGCCCGCGAGTTGCTTGGGGAGTGCGGCATTCGCTTTCCGCGAAGCGAACTTCTCGGCGCAGACATTCATAGGAAGGTGCGCTTCTGCCTCTCGCAGGCCGACAACGAAGACGCAGGCTTGGTGGTTAACAGGCTTAGCTCGCTACGCGAACAACGCAACGATGCTGATTATGATTTGAAGACGAGACGATTCACCGTCCAAAATGCGGCCAACGTGAAGGCAACCGTTCGCATTGCGCTGGAGATCGTCGATGCTCTCCAGCGATGTCGCGCCGAAACCGCGTTATCAGCACTTCGCGATCAGGTGCGGGCCCACGCGCATGACGTGCTTCGGCTTCCGCAGGAAGGCGAGTAACGCCATCGCCCCGCCACCATTCCGGCCTTGTGCCGCCGGAGCGCTGATTGAAGGCCGGAGACGAACGGCCCCGCGTCGAACACAGCGTCGACAAGGCGAGCAAAAAGCTTCAGGCCGCAAGCCGTTTGACCTTTGTGCCGTCACCGCATAAAACGTACCCAGTGGTCGATGCTCCCAAAAAGGTCGGCGACCGATGAGGGGCCCCCGCAATGGGGACCTGCAAACCTGGTCAGGGGAGAAATCCAGCAGCCATAAGCAGTCAGCCCTTTGTGCGGAGGGCCTCTCATCCGTCGCCGATCAACTCCGATTCTTGTTCTTGCCTGTGATTTGAACCCCGAACCCTTCGCCTATGCCTGACACGATCAGCCTTCCCCAGGACCAAACCGGCGAATACGTCGTCGTCGCCCGGCGCTATCGCCCGCAGACCTTCGCCGAGCTGGTCGGCCAACAGCACGTCGCTCAGGCCCTGGCCGGGGCGATCGCTTCGAATCGTGTCGGACATGCCTACCTCTTCACCGGCGCCCGCGGCGTCGGCAAGACCTCGTCGGCCCGCATTCTGGCCAAGGCCCTCAACTGCGTTCATGGGCCGACCGCCACGCCCTGCAACCAGTGCGATATTTGCCACGCCATCAGCAGCGGCGACGACGTCGATGTGCTCGAAATCGACGGCGCCAGCAATCGCGGCATCGACGAAATGCGGCAGCTTCGCCAGAACGTCAACGTGCGCCCCAGCCGCGCCCGGTTCAAAATCTACATCATCGACGAAGTCCACATGCTCACCAAGGAGGCCTTCAACGCGCTGCTGAAGACGCTGGAAGAGCCGCCCGAACACGTCAAGTTCATCTTCTGCACCACCGAGCCGGAAAAAATCCCGATCACGATTCTGTCGCGCTGCCAGCGGTTCGATTTTGCGGGCATCCAGACCAAGTCGATCGCCGACCGGCTTCGTCAGATCGTGGAAACGGAAGGCGTCGAAGCCGAGCCGGCCGCACTGGAGGCGATCGCCCGTCGCGCCGCCGGCTCGATGCGCGACAGCCAATCGTTGCTCGAACAGTTGCTGGCCTTCGGCGGAGCGAACCTCACGCTGGACGACGTGTACCGCATGCTGGGCACGACCGGCGACCGGCGATTGGTCGAGTTGGTCGGCCACTTGGTGGCCCGCGACGCCGCGGCCGCGCTGGGCGATCTCGACCGCAGTTTGGCCGAGGGAAGCGACGTGGGGCCGCTCATCGACCAGCTTTTGGGATATTTCCGCGACGTGATGGTCACGGTGGCCGGGGCGCCGGCCGATTTGCTGCTCTACAGTTCGACGACGGACCGCGACGCGGTGGAGACCGCCGGCAGGCAGCTTGGACTGGCAACCGTCGTGGCCGTGATGCAGATTCTCGATCAAACGCTGGCCCGGCTGCGGTACAGCACGCACGGGCGAATTCTGGCGGAGTTGGCTCTGGTGCGGATTTGCCAGCTCGAAGATTTGGAGTCGCTGTCGAGCCTGATCGGCCAGTTGCGCGAGGGTGGCGCCGCGGGGCCGGCATCGGTGCCCGTCCGTAGCAAGCCCCTGTCGGCGGGACCGCCTGCCGCACCCGCGTCGACCGAGGCAAAAAAAAAACCGCCTACCGCGGAACTAAGTGACCCGCCGCCGGTCCACGCCGCCGAACCGGTTGCCTCGGCGGCTGCCGCGCCGCTCGACGCGAACGAGATTTGGGGGCAAATCGGTTCCCAGCTTGGAGATATGTTGGCCGAGATGGCCCGGAGGGTGGCTCATGTAGCAATTTCTGCGCCTAACCGGCTGGTCGCGGCTTTCCCGGAGAAGTATACTTCTTGTAAGACGTACTGCGAGCGGCCGGAGAACATGGCCAAGTTCGAGCAGGCGGTGGCCCGCACGACCGGCCAGCGGTTCCGGATCGAGTTCGTGGTGGCTCCCGACGGGCCGGACGTGGGCGAACCGACGCCAGTCAAGCGAATCATCAGCCCCCAGCAGCGATTGCTGGAAAAGGCGGAACACCCGTTGGTGCGGCGTGCGGGCGAATTGTTCGGGGCCTTTCCCGTCAAGGTCGAGGAGCCGGAGGCGGCGCGACCGTAACGAAGGATAAAGCGATGTTGGGAGCGTTTGGAAACCTTACTTCCTTGATCAAACAGGCCAAGCAGCTCGAAGGCCGGCTGGCCGGCGTGGGCGAAGAGCTGCGCACCAAGCGGGCCATCGGCGTGGCGGGCGGTGGGCTGGTCGAACTGGAGGTCAACGGCCTGGAAGAAGTCCTGCGATGCAAGATCGATCCCAGCCTGCTTTCGGGCGGAGACACCGAACTGCTGGAAGACCTGGTCTGCGCCGCCGCCAACCAGGCGATCGTCAAGGCCAAGCAGTTGCACTCCGACGCCATGCGCAATCTGGCCGGGGGCTTCGGGCTGCCGGCTCTCGACGACGCCTTGGCCAAGGCCGGAAGGACGAAGGACGAGCCATCGTGACCTTGCTGACGGAATCCGTCACGAAGTTGGTTGACGAGTTTGCCAAGCTGCCGGGCATCGGAAAGAAATCGGCCGAGCGGCTGGCGTACCACGTGTTGCGGGTACACAAGAATGAAGCTTTGGCGTTGGCGGATGCGATCCGCAATGTGAAAGAAAACGTGCGATATTGCCGCACGTGCTACAACCTGGCGGAAGGCGAAGAGTGCGCCGTCTGTCGCGATCCACGGCGCGATCGAACGCTGCTCTGCGTGGTGGAGCAACCCCGCGATTTGATGGCGCTGGAGCAGGCGGCCAGTTTCCGCGGGTTGTATCACGTTTTGTTGGGCCGCATCGCGCCGCTGGAAGGCATCGGGCCGGACCAATTGACCATCGCCGCGTTGGTCGAGCGGGTCCGCTCCGGATCGTTTCGAGAGATCATTATGGGCACGAATCCGACGTTGGAAGGCGACGGCACGGCCCTTTATATAGCGAATCAACTCGAGGGCGTACCGGTGGAGATCACCCGCCTGGCTCGCGGAATCACGACCGGCAGCGTGCTAGAGTTTGCAAACAAGGAGATTCTGGCCGACGCGTTGGCCGGAAGACAAAAGTTTTAGTCCGTGGTCCGTTGTCCGTGGTCCGTTGAGGCCGACGGACAACGAATGGCCACGGACAGCGGACCACTGACAACGGACGAACTGTATATGCGATTATCCTTCGGCCAAGAAATGAGGATGGTCCAGCAGCAGAAGCTGGCCCCGCGGATGATCCAATCGATGGAGATTCTTCAACTGCCGATCATGGCGTTGGAAGAGCGCATCGAGCAGGAGATCGCCGAGAACCCCTGCCTGGAACGGGCCGACTCGGATCCTGATTTGCCCGACGAGCAGATGGAGACGGAGAACCCCGACGCCCCCACCGCCGACGAAAAAGAGATGGTCGTCGACGAGACCAAGAACAACGAAGACGACTTCGAGCGGCTGTTGAACATGGGCGAGGACTGGCCCGACAGCTTCGAAGAGCGGCCCCGGATGAGCAGCACGCGGATGGCCGAGGAAGGCGATCGGAAGCACGACGCGATGGCCAACATGGTGGCCCGGCCGCAATCGCTGCACGATTATCTGCGCGACCAGTTGGGCTGGTTCGATCTCGACGAGCGGACCCGCGCCATGTGCGAGCGTATCATCTACAGCCTCGATTCGAACGGCTACTTGCCCGTGCGTCTCGAAGAGCTGGTCGATGCGACGGCGGGCCCCGACGAACTGGACGTGGCCAAGCGGGCCTTGGCGGTGATTCACAAGCTCGATCCGCCGGGCGTCGGTTCCCGCGATCTGCGCGAGTGCCTGCTGTTGCAGCTCATGCCGGGGATGCACTGTTACGAGCAATTGCGGACGCTGATCTCCAGCCACCTGGAAGACCTGGAGCACAACCGCCTGCCCGTGATCGAACGCCGCACCGGCTACTCGATGGACCTGATCCACGAGACGCTGAGCGAGCTGCGAAAGCTCAATCCCAAGCCGGGCGCGATCTTCGGCGACGTTCATGCGCCCACGGTCACGCCCGACATCTTTCTGGAGGTGGGCGACGACGGCAAATACAAGATCGTGCTGGAAGACGGTCGGACCCCGACGCTGTTCATCAGCCCCTATTACCGCAAGCTGCTGCAACAGGGCAACGCCACCGAGGCGGAGCGCGAATGGATCAAGCGCAAGGTGAACTCGGCGCAATGGCTGATCGACTCGATCGAGCAGCGCCGCAACACGCTCACGCGGGTGGCCCAGGCGATCGTCGATTATCAGACCGAGTTCCTCAACAAGGGTCCGGAGTTCATCGAGCCCTTGAAGATGCAGCAGATCGCCGACAAGGTGGGCGTGCATGTCACGACGGTCAGCCGGGCAGTCGACGACAAATGGATTCAGACGCCGCGCGGCATCTTTCCGCTCAAGCGGTTCTTCGGAGGCGGCACGGTCAGCGCCTCGGGCGAAGAAGTCGCTTGGGACACCGTGCGTCTGAAGCTGCAAGAGATCGTCGACCATGAAGACAAGCAGAACCCCTTGAGCGACGACGAGTTGGTCAAGGTGCTGGCCAAGCACGGGTTGACGGTGGCGCGGCGGACCGTGACCAAGTACCGCAAGGCGATGAACATTCCCAGTTCTCGCCAGCGGCGTGACTGGACGATCGGCCAAGGCGACAACGGCCGGCACCCCAGCGAGGCCCCGGTCGATGAGGAACGCGAATCGCCGTCTTCTGTGGCGCAGCCCGCGACGGAGGTTCGTAGCGATTATGCCGGGCCGGTTTCGTCCATCGTGCCGCCGGGAGCGATGCCGCCGCCTGGCCGGCTGGAAACACACGATTCTCTTTGAAGGTGCGGGCACCAGCGAAAAGCTAGGCTTTCCCGACAGGGCCGTTCCGGCCCACATTCATCCATGGGGTCGGTTATGGCTTCTTGTCACGACAGGCAAGGTTGATGTTCTCTTTTTCCGCCGCACTGACGCACAGCCGCCGGCCGTTTGACGCGCTGTGGGCCGCGGTGTTGTGGACTTGGCGCTGGTTCCTGCCAAAAGACCCTTCGCCGGACCAAAGCGATATGGCGCAGCGGGTGCTCGCCTTTTGCCTGGGGATGAACGTTTGGGTGCCGATCACCGGCGTCGCCTATCAGATCCTGGGCGTATCGCCTGCCGTCGATATTCTCCTCGTCGCGGCGCTGCTGCTGGTGGCCATCCCGTTCTTGCTCCGGTATGGCCAATGTCCCATGCTGTGCGGCAACCTGCTGGTGGGCTGGGCCCTGGGCACCTTCACGGCGTTGGCGCTGGTGACGGGCGGCCCCGCGGCGCCCGTGGCGCCATGGTTTGTGTCGTTGCCGATTATCGCCGTTTTCGTCACCGGCGCGCGGTGGGGCACGTTTTGGACCTCGATTGCTTTGCTGACGGCCTCCGGGCTATTCGCGGCCAGGGAGATGGGCGCCAGTTTTCCCTCGCCGTTCACGGCCTCCAGTTTGCACGTGTTGCAATGGGCTGCGTTGATGCGTCTCGTTCTGTTCATCGCCGTACTGACGCTCGTCTTTAAGGCCATCGAACTCAGGCAGCGAGCGGCGCTGAAAGCCGCCATGCTGGCGGCGCAGGCGGCAGACCGCGCCAAGAGCGAGTTCCTGGCCAACATGAGCCACGAAATTCGCACCCCGCTTGCCGCGATTCTCGGCTACACCGAGCTGTTGCGAGACGGCGGTCGGAATCCAGTCGAGATGGAGCGGATCAGTCACAGCGACGCCTTGGAAACGATTCATCGCAATGGCGAACACCTGCTGCAGGTGATTAACGACATTCTTGATCTCTCCAAAATCGAAGCGGGACGATTGGATTTGGAACGGAACTTGATCTCGCCCCGGCAAATCGTAACCGACGCGATGGAATTGTTTGAGGCACGGGCCACGTCCAAGAATCTACAATTGGAGTCGTGCTTCGACGCCGAGTTGCCCGACGCCATCGAGGCCGACCCCACGCGGTTGAGACAGGTGCTGGTGAATATCGTCGGCAATGCCGTCAAGTTCACGCAGAAGGGGGCGGTGTGCGTGGACACGAAGTGGAAGGGACCGCGAACGGGTCCCGGTCGCATCGAGTTCGCGGTCCGTGATTCGGGCATCGGGATGACGCAGCAGGAATTGAGCCGGTTGTTCGAGCCGTTCACCCAGGCCGACGGATCGACCTCGCGGCGCTATGGCGGCACGGGCCTGGGACTGGCGATCTGTCGCCGCCTGGTGCAAATGATGGGCGGAACGATCGAGGTGACCAGCGAACCCGAAAAGGGAAGCTGTTTCACGGTCAGCCTGCCGGTTGCCCGAACGCGGTTGCGCAACACCGACGGCGCCAGGACGGCAAGCGACGACGACCCTGCGCCGCGCGGCACAACGGTTTCCCGCGGCGCCGAAGACTCTTGGCTGGCCGGCTGCCGCATTCTGCTGGCGGAAGACAGCGCGGACAACCAGCGGCTGATTCGCCATTTGTTGCAAAGCGCCGGGGCGGAGGTCGCCCTGGCCGACAACGGCCAGTCGGCCTTCGAATTGGCGATGGACGAACTCCGGCAAGGCTCCGCCTTTGACCTGATTCTGATGGACATGCAGATGCCGATTCTGGACGGTTATGAAGCCACGGGCCGCCTGCGTGCGGCCGGCTATCGCAGCCCGATCGTCGCCCTGACGGCACACGCGCTCAGCACCGAGCACGACAAGTGCCGCAGAGCCGGCTGCGACCAGGTGTGTACCAAGCCGATCGAGCGGGCCACGTTTTTTGCCGCCATCCGCCGGCGAGTGGGGCGGCGCGAGGCCGAGGAGTTCGTCGCCGGTTCCCATTCAACGATGCTGTGACGGAAAACAGGGTGCCAGGTTCTGCCCCAGCCACCAACACAAGCTATGCTTGCTGGAACGGGCCGTTCCGGCCCACGAACACCATACGGGCTGGCTATGGCTGCTTGTCACGCTGGGCAAGGTCGACGCTCTTCCTCCGCTGCGCCGGCGCGCACGCGTTGGGCGTTCGACGGTCTGCGCCACGCCGTGCTGACTCTCTGGTGTTGGTTCCTTCCTTTACAAAGTTCTCCGCAACAGATCGAGCGGGCGCGGCGCGTGCTGGCCTTTTGTTTGGCCATGAGCGTCTGGATCCCGATTTTTGTCGCTGTTTATCAATTCCTCGGCATACCGGCCGGGGCCGACATCCTTCTGATCGCGGCGTTACTGCTGGTGGCCATTCCGTTCGTCCTTCGCGCCACGCGGCGTGCCAGACTATGCGGCAATTTACTGGTGGCCTTGGCCTTTGGCACGTACACGGCCTTGGCCTTGGTCACGGGCGGCCCCGCGGCGGCGGTGACGCCTTGGTATGTGTCGTTGCCGATCATCGCCGCCTTTGTGGCCGGCATGCGATGGGCGACCGTTTGGACGCTGCTCGGCGTGCTGACCCTGTGCGGACTGTTTGCGGCCCGGGAAGGAGGCGTCGACTTTCCATCGCCCTGCACGGCCGCCGGCTTGCGCTTCTTGCAGTTGGCGGGCCTGTTGGGAATCGTCCTGTGTACCGCGGGCCTGACGTTCGTCTTCAAGGCGCTCGAACGCCGGCAACGCGCGGCGCTGGAGCGGGCACTTTTCGCCGCGCAGGCCGCGGACCGCGCGAAAAGTGAGTTCCTGGCCAACATGAGCCACGAAATCCGCACCCCCCTCACCGCCATCCTCGGCTACACCGAGCTGCTGCGGGAGGCCGCTCGAAACCCGGCCGAAGTCGAGCGGATCAGCCACGGCGAGGCCTTGGCCACCATTTATCGCAATGGCGAGCACCTGCTGCAGGTGATCAACGACATTCTCGATCTCTCCAAGATCGAAGCCGGACAATTGGAAGTGGAGTTGGGCTTTTTCTCCCCCCGGCAACTCGTCGACGACGTGCTGGCGCTGTTCGAGGCGGCGGCGTCGGCCAAGAGTCTGCGGCTGGAAGCGTGCTTCGACGCGGAATTGCCCGACGCCGTTGAAACCGATCCGACGCGGTTGAGGCAGGTGCTGGTGAATATCGTGGGCAACGCCGTCAAGTTTACGGAGCGCGGCGCGGTGCATGTGGCGATACGCTGGCGCGGACCGCGGACCGAACCGGGCAGCCTCGAAGTCGCCATCCGCGATTCCGGCATCGGCATGAGCGGGAAGGAGTTGAGCCGATTGTTTCGCCCGTTCAGCCAGGCCGACGGGTCGACTTCGCGGCGCTATGGCGGCACGGGCCTGGGACTGGCGATCTGTCGCCGCCTGGTGCAGATGATGGGCGGGTCGATCGAGGTGACCAGCGAACCGGAGCAGGGAAGCTGTTTCACGGTCAGCCTGCCGGTCGCCCGAACGCGGTGGCACAACGCCGACGATGCCACGGCGCGGCGTGACGATGCCGCACCACACGATGCCGCGATTTCTCGCGGTGCGGACCATGCTTGGCTGGCCGGCTGCCGCATTTTGCTGGCGGAAGACAGCGCCGACAACCAGCGGCTGATTCGCTATGTGTTGCAAAGCGCCGGGGCGGAGGTCGCCCTGGCCGACAACGGCCAGTCGGCCCTCGAATTGGCGATGGACGAACTCCGTCAAGGCTCCGCCTTCGACCTGATTCTGATGGACATGCAGATGCCGGTTCTGGACGGTTATGAAGCCACGGGCCGCCTGCGTGCGGCCGGCTATCGCAGCCCGATCATCGCCCTGACGGCACACGCGCTCAGCACCGAGCACGACAAGTGCCGGGCGGCCGGCTGCGACGACGTGTGTACCAAGCCGATCGACCGCGCCGCGTTTTTCGCCGCCCTCCGCCGAGCACGCACGCCTGCGACCTCGGCACGCGGATGTACGATCTTCCAAGTCCATGGTACACGGAACCTGTAGCTCCGACACTCCGGCGGAGGCAGCGGTCGCCGCGGACCTTGAAGATTTCCGGGTAGTCCTACACGATCACCGGGGGTCCGAACAGGTTCCGACGGAGCGTCCGCAGGGCCTCGGCCGACGCGGCAGGCGACACGTTTGTCGCGTCCAACGTTCCGGAACCGGTGCGACTTCGGTTGCACGTCCCTCAGCGGCACGTTGAGGTCCTGGAGCACCTCGAGCGCGTGCCGCACGCCCCCCGGTGGCGCGCTGCTAAACAAAAGCGCCGCGCGCGGCGCTTTTGTTTAGGCTCGTGCGGAACCTGCGTTGTAAGTTCATGGAAGGCCAGCGCTGAGATTAAGCAGACAACGCCTTGTGGCACACGCTTAGCGACTTTGGCCAGATCAGGATTACTGAGCGGCGGTAGGCTGGCGAGCCGAAAAACGCCGCGCGCCAGTTGCTCCAGCTCGCCGGTGCTCCAGCTCGCCGGTGCTCCAGCTCGCCGGCGTCTCTCATGGCATAGAGTGTGCGCGGATGGATGCCCACCGCGAGCGCTTCGCTCGTTGGGAAGATATCCCCAAGTCTGCCGAAGTCCTTCTGGGCGTGTTCGTTCGCAGTAGCCATTTGCGGTGCTTGCGGGTGCTGGATAGAAATGCTATCACATTCTACGGAGTATGCGCGTTTTTATCCAGGTCGGTCCTCAATGGTAGGCCCTTTCGCCGAGCTTGCGCGGCGTGGGCCGGCGAGTCGGGGCGTGCGGCATTGCCGAAAAGGTTACTCTTCACGGCGGGGGAAGCTGCATCTTGGGGGGTCGGGGCGAACGGGCGGCGTGGTGAAGTCGAGGCCAAGTTTCGCGTCTTCGGCGAAGCGCACGAAGGCCCAGACGGTATTGAAGCGGCGGCCGTAGCGCCGCTCCAGGTGATCGATAATCACGCGCCGCGCCGCGGTCGTCCGTAGCCCGGTACGGGCGTCATTCGATAGCCCAGGGTGGAGCGCAGCGCAACCCTGGGTTGTCGAACAGCAAGATGCGTCGTGGCCCTTGTATGACGCGATTTGCTTGTTCGTAGACCACGACCTTCGGTCATGGCAGACCGGAGGTTACGGGAGCCGCGAGGAGATCTTTTTAGCCCCTGAGGCATTGACCTCTTCTTTCAGATTGATCCCTCCGGCCTTTGAGTGAGGCTTTGTTGCATCATGCGGCTCGACCGCTCATCACAAGGATCGCCGACCTCATTGGGACTGCGGAGGAGGCTCACGACCCCGGCTTGTTCCATTCAACCCCTTTGCGAGAATCACGATGTCCCATCGTCCCCCTAACTCCGCTGTCGTGTCCATCGGCGTTGGCATCGATACCGCACGCTACGGCCATCACGTTACCTTCCTGGATGCCGAGCCGCAGCAAGCCGCGCCTTCGGGGTCGGCACTCGCGTGGCTGCTGGTGTTGTTCATTTCCGCCGGCGGCATTGCACTTGGACAAACCTCGCCCAAGAAGCCGGCCGCCAAACCGCCGGCCCGAACCAGTGAAAAGAAACCCGCGGCCCCGGCGGCCCGTTCCACAAAGCCCGCCGCGAAACCCGCCAAACCGACGGCGGAAGCGGCGCCTGCGACGGCCGACGCTGACGCCGAGGACGATCGCCAGCGGCAAATCGTCGAGCGGTTCCTGACGGTGCTCGAAAAGAACCCGCGACGCGGCACGGCGCTCGATCGCATTTATGGCCATCACGTCGAACGCGGCACGCTCGATCAGCTTGTCGAAAAGTATCGCGCGCGGACCGCCGAAGACGGCGGCGACGCCGCGGCCTGGATGATCGTGGGCCTGCTCGAATCGCAACGCGGACACGACGCGGCCGCCGTGGCCGCTTTCCAACAGGCCGAAAAGGCGGAGGCCAAAAACTACCTCGCGCCCTATTACCTGGGCCAGTCGCTGGTGCTGGTCGGCCAGCCCGAAGCCGCCGCCGCGGCCTTCGAGCGGGCCATCGAGCGCAAGCCGCCGCCCGCCGAACTGCTCGACGTGTTCCAGGCCCTGGGACGCGTTTATCAACGCGCCCAACGCAACCAGCAGGCGCTGGCCGTCTGGACGCGGCTGGAAAAACTGTTTCCCAACGATGCCCGCGTCGAGGAGCAGATTGCCTCGACGCTGGCCGAAGAGGGCGAGCACGCCGAGGCCCTGACCCGCTACAAAAAACTGGCGCAGGCTACGAAGGACCGCTATCGGCAATCGCTGTTTCGCATGGAGGCCGGCGAGCTGGAGCTGAAGCTCGGCCAGACCACGCAGGCTCTGGGCGATTTCGAGAACATGCTGGCGGACCTGAACCCCGATAGCTGGCTCTATCGCGAAGTTCGCCGCCGCATCGAGGAAGCGTTTTTGCGCAACGACGACCAGGCCGGCCTGGCCAAGTATTACACCGCCTGGCTGGAGAAGCACGGCGACGACGTCGACGGCATGGCCCGTCTGGCCCACACGCTGGCCACGCAGGGCCGCGTGCCCGAAGCCCAGACCTGGCTGGAAAAGGCGATCAAGCTCGCCCCTTCGCGCAAGGAGCTTCGGCGGACGTTCATCGGGCAATTGGTTTACGACCAGCGTTGGCCCGAAGCGATCGCGCAGTACGAGGCGCTCGACAAGGCCGACCCCAACAATCCCGACTATCTGCGCGAGTGGGGGCAAATCATCCTGCGCGACAAGTCGCGCGACGAAACCGAACGCAAAAAGGCGGCGGCCGACGTCTGGCGGCGGTTGACTGCCGCGCGGCCGAAAGATCCGCTGGCCGCCACGCAAGTGGCCGACCTGTTCCGCCACGCCGAGATGCCCGACGAGGCGCTGGAATACTATCGCCGGGCGGTCGAGCTCGATCCCGAATCGCCGCAATATCGCGAGTATCTCGGCGAGTACTATCACACGCTCAAGCGGTCCGACGAAGCGCTGGCCACCTGGCGGGCCATCGCCGCGGCGCCGAACCGCAACGCCAAAAACCTGGCGCGGCTGGCCGAGGTGTTGTCGGGCTTCGGCTATCTGAAGGAAGCCGTGAAAACGATGGGCGAGGCCTGCGAGTTGGAAAACGACGATTTCGCCCGGCAGCTCAAGTACGCCGACCTGCTTGGCCAGGACCGGCAATTCGACGCGGCACTCGCGCAGCTTGACCAGGCCGACAAGCTGGCCGAGAACGACGAAGAACGCGAGGAAGTGCTGAAGGGACAAATCAAGGTCTTCGAGGGGGCCGAGCGGCTGACGGCCGTAATCGACGCCTTGGCCAAACAGCTTGAGGCGGGCGACGCCGCCGCGGCCGGCTGGTATCGGCTGGCCCGCTTGCGCGAGGCTGCCCGGCAGTTTCCCGAAGCCACCGCGGCCATCAACAAGTCGCTGGAGCGGGACGGCAAATCGGTGGTCGCGTTGACGGCGGCCGCGCGGATCGAAGAAGCGTCGGGCAACCTGCTCGATGCGGCCCAGACGTATCGCAAGCTGGCGGCCATCGACCGCCGCTCGCGGACGCTCTACTTGACCGAGGTGGCCAAGCTCGAAGCCCGCCTCGGCCGCCGCGACGACGCCTTGGCCGCCGGCCGCGATCTGCTGGCCGCCGCGCCGGGCAACCCGGAGCATTACGAATTCTTCGCCGAGCTTTGTTTCCAGCTCGGCCAGAACGACGAAGGGTTGGAGACGCTGCGACGCTCGTTGCGGGCCAACCCCAGCGAGCCGAAAGTGCTGCTCACCTTGGCCAAGGCGCTGGCCGACCGGTTTCGCACCGACGAGGCGATCGAGCTGTATTGGCGGGCCTTCGAGAAGGCCGGCGAGCTGGAGCCCAAGCTCGACGTGGTGTCGCGGCTGGCCGACCTCTATCTGCAAACCAACCAGTTCGACCGCTTGCTGGAGCGGCTGGAACGTTTGCGGCGCGAAGCCAAGGAGTCGCGCGAGCTGAGCATCTGCGTGGCGCAGGCCTATCACTCCGCCGGCGACTATGGCACGGCCGGGCAGGAACTGGTGCGGCTGTTGTCGCAGAACCCCAGCGACACGCAGCTTTTGCAGCAGCTTTCGACCTTGCTCGAAGCCGAAGGCGACGTGGCCGAGGCCGCCAAGTATCAGCAGCAGTTGGTGCATCTGGCGCCCAGCAAAGAAACCGAGACGCGGCTGGCCATGTTGCTGGCCCGCGCCGGAGCGACCGAAGAGGCCGGCACCATCTGGCAGCATCTGACCGAAAAGGAAGAGGAACCCGAAAAAATCTTCAAAGCGATCGACAGCCTGATCGGTTCGGGCAAGCGCGACACCGCGCTGGCCGTGACCGAGCGGATTCTGCGCGAGCAGCCGAACAATTGGGAAGCGCTTTACCGCGAAGTGGCCGTGCTGGCCGACGACAAGCCCCAGGAGGCCGCGGCCCGCTGCCGGGCCATTCTGGCGCTGCGGCTGAACGACGACGAGCCGAACGCCGCAACGAAGGCCTTCAAGGGCCGCGAGGCCCGCAAACCGGCGGGCGTCTCGGCGCGTCAACTGTCGCCTTTCGCCCAATCGTTGCCGGTGCAAAACCGTGCGCAGATGAGCTACCAGATTCGCAATGCCACCGGCCTGCAGGTGCAGCAGTATTACGGAAACCAGCCCCAGCTTTGGACGCCCGGCGATTTCGGCCAGGCGCGGATGGCGGCCTTGGGTTGGCTGTTGGCCTTTGCCGAGAAGGAAAAGAAACAGGACGCGTTCCTGGCGGAACAACGTGCGGCGCGCGACGAGGCCGAAAAATCGAAGAATCTCGACCGCATGGCGCGTACACGCTGGGACTGGTATTATTTGCAGTCCGTGCGGCAAGACTACCCGGAAACGTTCGCCGCCGCCAAGGCGCTGGCGGAAGGCGACGATCCGACGGGGCAGTTCGTTTACTTGGCCTCGCTGGGCAACCGTACCGTCCAGCAAAACGTGCGCGTGGTCCGCAACAACGACGACACCGACAACGTCGAGCCGCTGGCGGCCGACGAATTGGAGCGGATGTTGGCCGCCTACCGCAACATCCAGCAGAAGCGGCCGGAGCTGTTCGAACAAGCCGGCTACTACGGGCAAATGATCGTCAACAACGTGACCACGGAACTGCGGCGTGCCAAGCGCACGGACGAAGAGCAGCAGATCTATCGCCAGGCGCTGGCCAAGGCAGATCAAGGGATATCGATCGCCACCATGTTGACGCTGTCCGGCCAGCGCGGCGACATGGAAGGCACGCTCGAATTGCTCGATCGGTTGGCGAAGCAACCGGCCAGCCGCGGCGGCGGAAGCATGGTTCAAAACTATGGCTACAACATCGCCAGCCCGCTAAATCGGCTGATGGGGGAGCTGGCCGATGCGAAGCGCTATGGCGACATCTTGCGGCTCTACGATCGCTATTGGGCATACGTCCTGCAACAAAAGCGGACCGCCGCTCGCCCGACGGCCGCGCGCCGTTCCACCTCGGTCGCATCCCTGCCTTACTTCACCATTTATGTCGGCAAGACCCCCAAGAACATCCGCGTGGCCTTTCCGTTGCCGAACAACTACTTTGATTTCAACGCCATCCAGTTGCTGCGGAACGCCTACGAACTTTATAAGCGCGACGACCTGCTGAGCGACCTGGTGGCCCACCTGCGTGCCGCCGCGACGGGCGACGCGCCGGCCGCCGAACGCATCTATCCGCAGTTGGCGCTGGCTTACGTACAGTCGTGGGAAGAATCGCCGCGCGAGGCGGTCGACGACTTTGCCCGTGCCTGCGAACTGGCCCCCGACGACCTGAACCTGAAGCTCGACCTGGCCGAGCTGCGCGAGACCAATGGCGACCTGGACGAGGCCCTGGCCCTCGCCGACGCGGTGACGCCGCTCGACCAATCGACGATGCAGCGCCGCGAGTTGCTGGCCTTGCGCGTGGCGGTGCGATCGGGCGACCTGGAGCGGGCGCGGCAGGCCGCCGAACGGCTGTTCGGGCTGCGGCTCGACGCCGAGATGCAGGTGGAGCTGGCCGCGCAGATGCGGCAGTTGGGCATGCACGATCTGGCCGAAGCCGTCATGGCCCGTGCCCAGCGTCAGGCCGGCAACCGCAGCGGCGCGCTGATGGCCTTGATGCTGCAATATCAGGGGCAGAACAAGCCCGACGTGGCCGCCCAGGTGGCGCATCAAATCCTGCGTCGCGTGCCCGGCCGACAGCGCGATCCGAATATGGGGCAGACGCCCGACGACGCGGCCCGCGGGCAGGCCATCACGGTGCTGGCCCGCACCGGCAAGCTGAAAGACATGATCGCGCGGGCCGAGGCCCAGCTCAAGAACTCGCCGCACTCGGTGCAGATCTATCAGACGCTGGCCGAATACTATCAGGCGGCCGGCGATCGCAAAAAGAGCGCCGAGTTGTATCAGCAGATGGCCGCCGCCCGGCCCGACGACGCGCGGCTGCAATATCAGGTGGCGCAGCAACTCTCGCAGTCGGGCGATCCCGCTGCGGCCGTCGAGCATTACCGGGCCGCCATCAAGAAAGAGCCGCGTTTGTTCGGCAACAACTATTGGCAAGTGGAGCAGACCTTCCGCCAGGCCAAGAAGGAAGAAGAGCTGGTCAAGCTGCTGGAAGAGATCGACCTGAAGGCGATCGGCCAGTATTACATGATCACGAACCTCATCCAAAACATGGGGCGCAATGACAACCAGCGGCCGCTGGCGATGAAACTTTTCAAGCGGGCCTGGGAGGCGTTTCCGGCGCAGCGGGCGCAAATCATCTCTCAAATGTATGACAACACCTTCTGGGAGACGCAGGAGGCCTACGACTATGCTCGCGACGCCCTCATCCCGCGTGGAGACGCCGCGGTGCCCGACGCCTGGGCCGGCGTGAGCAGCGTGATGTCGTTCAGCGGCGACGGCCGCGTGAACAGCCTCGTGACGCGCTTTCTGGACGGCGCCGCCAAGCGCAACGAGCTGGAGCCGCTCAGCGCGGAGCTGGCAACGGCCGTCAAAAAATTCCCGCAGTGGACGAGCGGCAAGTTGCTGTTGGGTCTGGTCGAGGCCCGCCGCGGTCAGGTGGCCCAAAGCCGCGCCGCGATCGAGGAGTTGCTGGCCGACCGGCGATCGCCGATGCCGTCCTATGCCTGCTGGGTCGCCGGCCAGGAGCTGGAAAACCGCGGCGAACTGAACGACCTGGCGATGAAGCTCTACGAGAGCACCGTCGACAGCTCCGACGTGCGGACGAACTTCAGCTACAGTCCGCTCAAACGCCTGGTGGGAATCTATCACAAGGCGGGCCGCGACGAGGATGGCCGCGCCCTGGTGCTGAAGCTTGCCAAAGAAAAAGACTATGCGAACTACGATCCCAATTATGCGGCTTATCAGCAGGTGCAAAACCGGAACTCGGTCGGCCAGCAACTGCTCGAACTGGGCTATGCCGCTGACGCGGCGAAAATCTACAACGAGCTGCTGGCCGACAGCGAATCGTTCGAGCTGGCGCAACAATTCGGCGGCAGCTACCTCAAGCAGCAGGTCGAACAGGGGATGGCCAAGGCGATGCAGGGCCTCAAGCCCGACGGCCTGCGACGCGCGGTCGACGCGCTGCTGAAGCCGGCCGGCAAGGAGGCGGGCGACGGCGCGGCGATCGACCTGATGTTGATGGTTCAGCCCCGCGACCTGGCGCGGGCTGAGTTGACGAGCATGCTGGCCGGCGTGCTCAAATCGGCCGGTTCCGTGCCGGACGCGCAAGAGTTGGCCAATTCTCGCGTGAAGCAACTCGTGAGCGATCACCCGCGCGATTTTTCCGTCCAGATTGCCGCCGTGCTGGAGGCGCTGGCAGGCGGAAAAGCGGACCCGATTTCAGCGGCGGTCGAGCGTTTGCAAAAGTTGGTGGCCGAGACGCCGCTGGAAGAATTGCCCGACGGCGCTCGCCCCAACGCGCGTCAACGGGCCGAGGCCGCGCGGCAAATCGGTCTGTGGTTGGTTGCCCGCGAGTGTGTCAAGCAGGAGCCGCTGCGCGATGCGGGCGACAAGTTCGCCGAGCGCGCCTTGCAGGCCGCGCGGCGGCAGCTCGATGCGATTTATGCCCTGGCCATGTTGCGCGAGCGGGGCCAGGCCGAGCTCGACCGCGGCGATCATGCGGCGGCCGAACGGTCGTGGGGCGAGATGTTGCAATTGGTGCTGCCACCACCCGCGGAAAAGAAGCGCGGGAGCGAGGGAGCAAGCCGTAGGGTGGAAAAAGCGAGCTTGCGAGCGCCGGCCCACCATCAGGGACAAGGCAGAAGGATGAAGGCAGAAGGCAGAAACCCATTTTCTACCTTCGTCATTCTACCTTCAGCCTTTAGGTCGGCGGTGGCTGGGGCAGAGCCTGGCCGCGAAAAACCCCGTACGTTCGCTCACGGTAGTGCGGCCAGGCGATGCCCCGGCGCCGACCAACCGGGGCATCGCCTGGCCACCTCGCTTGCTCTGTTGTCCAACGTCGATCCGGCCAGGCTCTGCCCCAGCCATCGGCTGAAACTGGCGGCAAACATCGCGGCCGCTACCCTCGTCACATACCAGTATATCGATCAGGCGCAGCGCCCCGCGGCGCCGACCGCTCGACCGGCAAACCCGGCAACAAAACCTGTCGGCTTGCCCGTCGCCACGCTGCAACAGTTCGACCAGGCGATGGACATCGCCGCGCTGGCGGCCGAGCACAAGCTGCACGAATTGAGCCTGCGCGCGGTGCGCGAGGTGCTGCGGGCCGGCCCGCCGGCCGTGCCCATGAAGGCCATGCAGCGCGGCGGTCCCGGAATGGTTGTTCGCTCGCGGTCGAACCAGCCCGACAACGACCAGTCGCAAATTGCTCAACGCGTCGAGCAGCGGCTCAGCCGGCTCGACGCGCTTTGGAAACGGCGCGCGGCCCCGCCCGAGGCGGTCTATCAAACCTTGGTCGAGGCCGTCATGCCGGCGGGCAGACCTGGAGAAATCCTGCTTTACGCTCCACCCTTGACCGTCGGCTCGCTGCGCAACCCGACAAGCGCCGGCAAACTGCTCGTCGACTGGGCGACGCGCGCCGGCTGCGCCGACCGCTTGCGCCAGCGAGTCAACGGGCGTTTGGAACAGCCGTTGGCCCAGTTGCCCGGCTACGTGCTCTTGGCGCAATTGGCCCTGGCCACGGGCGATCGCCAGGCCGCGACGGCGAGCTTCGATTGGCTGCGGCAGCGCATCGCCGGTGAAACGCTGCAAAGCTCGGCGGAGATGGCCTGCCACGCCGCCCTGCCCGCGCTGGACGACGGCGAGCTGGCGCCGAAGGCCGTCGGCATCGTCGAAACGGCGGCCAAGAACTTGTCCGCCCAGCCGAACCAACAGTCGAACGACGAGCCGGCGGCCAGCCTGCTGCTGCTGTTGGCCCGGCACCAATTGCGGCACGGCGCCGTCGAGGCCGGCCGCAAAAGCCTGCTCGACTACCTGGCCGTCTGCCAGCAAATGAACGTCCGGTATACCGGCGACTACGGCATCTACCGCCGCAAGCAGCAGCTTGCCAAGGTGGCGACCGAGCTGGCCACGGCCGGCCAGTTCGACGAGGCGCTCGACATGCTGGGGCAATATGCCGACACCGAGATCGGGTCCAACTATGGCCAGATCGACGTCGGCCCGGCCGTGGTCGCGTTGGTCCGGCAGCTTGCCTCGGCGCCGGCCGCCGAACGCTACGAAAAACTCAAGCAGTGGTCGCTGCCGGCCAAAGACCGCAAATCGGTGCGCCTGCTGGCGGCATTCGTGCCGCAAGAGGAATTGCCCGAAGCCTTTCATGACGTCGCCAGTGCTTCAGCCGCAGCGGAGAATCGTTCATCCGGCGGCCTGACGAAGTTCAGTAACGCTTCCGGCGACCTGATGAGCACACTCACGATGCTCGTCGAAGCGGCACAGGCCGGCGGCCAGCTCGATGAGCTGGCCAAGCTCGCACATGAGGCCGCTCACGATCCGGACCAGAAAATCGAGAACGCCGCCGCGCTGGAAATCGTCGTCCAACTTGCACGGCGCAGGCCCGAAAACGTGCGTGAGGCGGCCACGGCGCTGGCGGCCGAGCTGGCGAGCACGCCGCCCGCCCAGGCCTGGAGGGCGAGCGGTCTTCCTGGGGCCGAGTACCTCGCGGCGAACGCCTGCGCGTCCAACGCGGCTTTAGGCGATGTGGGAATGGGGATGCTGGCAACGCTGCTCACGCATGCCCAGCAAAGTCAAAATCATCCGCTGCTGTCACACCTGCGGATCGACGTGGCCGATCAAACGGCGAGGCGGCTGGGCCAGCAGCGGAAGGACCGGGTCGATGAATTAGTTCCCTGGCAGCCGGCGCTTTTCATCTCCGCGTCGATGCATCGTTCCGGCGCCGCTCGGCCCTGGTGGGCGGTCGACGGACGCCAGGCGGTGCATGTCGGCGGCGGAGAATCGGACCACTTCATTTTCGACTATCCGCTGACCGGTACCTTTGAGATTACCGCCGATCTGCTCGACGGCATGTGGGCCGAAGCCAATCTTGGCTACGGCGGCCTTTGCGTGGAAGCCTACACGACGGGTCATCTGGACGTTTGGCCGGTCGGGCATCACGAGCAGATCCGGCGCCCGACGGCCTCGCTGATGCGCCAGGGAAGCTACAATCACTACGCCATCCGCGTGTCGCCCGACGCGGTCCGCTTTTCGGTCAACGGCAAACCGGTCTATCGCGACGACGCGCCAAGTTCCTGCGCTCCCTGGCTCGACCTGTTCAGCAGCCGCGAGCGCCGCACCGCCTTCCGTAACGTGCGGATCACGGGCAAGCCGGTCGTTCCCCGGCGGGTCGAACTGGTCAAAGGCGACCGGCTGGACGGCTGGTTGGCCCAATTTTACAACGAGAGCCAACCTGCCCGGATCTACAAAGGTGAACCGAACGATCGTTCGGGCGGCTATTATCTCTTTCGCAATGTGGTTGGACCGGCCGATTACGACTGGCGGGCGGCGGAGGGCGTGATTCACGGCCGCCGCGCGCAGGGCCTCGCGCCAGGATCGTCGCAGAGCCGACTGCACTACATGCGCCCGCTGCGCGACGGCGAGACGTTGCGATACGAGTTTCTTTACGAACCCGACGCCACGCACGTCCATCCGGCGCTGGACCGCCTCGTTTTCCTGATCGAGCCGGAAGGCGTGGCCCCGCACTGGATGACCGACGGCGAAACGGACAGCACGGAATTGCCGGCCGACAATGTCGCCGCCGAGCCGGCCCATCGTCGCGGGCCGCGGCCGTTGCCGCTGAAGCCCGGTGAGTGGAACGCGATGGAGCTGCGGTTGGCTGCCGGCGAACTTTCGCTCGTCTTGAACGGCGGCGAGATTTACCGCCGGCCGATGGAAGCAAGCAACGACCGGCTGTTCAGCCTGTTTCACTATAAAGATCGCACGGCGGTGCAAGTGCGCAATGTCGTGCTGTCGGGCGACGATTGGCCGAGCGAGCTGAGCGAGGCCCGGCTGGCCAATCTGCTTCTGCCGATCGACGCCGAGCGAAACATCGACCCGGCGGGCCTGACCGACGCGCTGTTGGGCGAAGAGAACGTCTATCTCGGCACCTGGCAAGTGTGGCAGACGGCGCGGTCGCTGCCCGCAGCCGAGCGCTACTTGTTTTTACGCGATTGGGTGTTGCCCGATCCGGTCCGCGGTTCGGTGGTGCGGCTGTACGGGAACTTTACGCCGACCGATCCCGCGCCGCCGGTGGCGGAGTCGGTAGGCGTGACAGCGCCGCATGATCAACGTCTGCGCCGCGTGTCCAGCGGAGGCGAGCTGGTTGTTCCGGCGCTCGACCTGGTGGCGGTCGCCGCCGAGTTGGGCAAGCTCGACGAGCTGCGTTCGCTGGCCGAAGCGCGGGCGGCGGGCGACGAGTTTGCCGCCCGAGGCAAGGATGCACTGCTGGCCTTGATCGCCGTCGCCACGAACAATGACGATCGGGCCCAACAGGTACTCTCCGCGCTTTACCCGCATACGAAGAACAGCACGAAAGACGAAGCCGAATACCGTCGCTGGTCCGCGCTGGTGGCCGCTTGGGCGGCCTTCGAGCGTCCCGCGCTGCGGCCCATCGCCCTGGCCATGCTGAACCAGATCGCCGACGGCAGCCCGCAAACGGGCGTCCGCTGGGAACGCACCGCGCGTCATTTGCGCGCCCGCGCGTTGCTAGCTTCGATGCCCGACGGAAACGTGTCTTTCGGCAGCCCGCCGCCGCTTACGCAATGGCGGACAGCCACGCACGCGACCGCCGTCAGCCGCGGCAGCGGACAGCCGCCCATGCACTGGCAGCACCGGCCCGGCGGGCTGATGCACTACGCCGGACATGACTTCGATTACGTGTATTTCGGCGTGCCCTTGCGGGGAGATTTCGAGTTAGAGGCCGAGCTGAGCACCTTTGGCTGGCGAGAGATCACCAGCTCCTACGCCGCTTCCATTTTTGGCGTTGTCTACGACCGCAAGAGCTACACGCAGTCGACGTTCGAACGCGGCCGGCCCAACGGCGTCATCGATCCGCCGCTCGACGACCTCGGTCATTGGTATCGCTATCGTCTGTCGGTCAAGAACGGTCAGTCCACGGCGTTTGTCAACGGCCGGCAAATCGTCACCCAGCGTTTGCCCGACGAACCCGATCCCTGGTTGGTCTTTCGCTCGTGGGGACTGTTCAACGCCGAAGCACGGCAGGTCCGCATCACCGGCACGCCGCAGGTGCCTGCCGAGCTGCGCTTGTCGGCGGCGGCCAATCTCGACGCCTGGCTGGCGGAATACTACGGCGAGTCGGTGGCGGGCGACGGGCCGAATTGGGAGAAGCGCGGCGAAGAGATTTTTGGCCGCAAGCTGGCCCACACCGCCGGCACGCGCCAGAGTCTATTGCAGTATCATCGTCCGCTGTTCGAAGACGGCCAGATCGACTATGAATTCTATTATCAGGCCGGCGAAGCGGCGGTCGCGCCGGCCATCGACCGGCTGGCTTTGCTGCTCGAGCCGTCGGGCGTCGATATCCATTGGCTCTCGGACGCTCAGCACGATCGCTCCGGCTTGACGCCCGACAATCGCGCGACCGAGCCGCAGAACCGCCGCGGCCCGGCGATGTTGCCCCTCAACGATCGGGCCTGGAACCGCGTGCGGCTGACGCTTGTGGGCGATACGGTCACCTTGCAGCTTAACGGCGTTGAAGTGTACCAGCGCGACCTCGAGCCGACGAATCAGCGGGTGTTTGGGCTGTATCACGACGCCGCGCAAACCGAAGCCCGTGTGCGCAACGTGGTCTACCGAGGCGACTGGCCGAAGTCGCTGCCCCCGCTCGCCGAGCAGGAACTGGCCGTCTCCCCGGCCGTGCGCGCCGCGCTCGATCCGAAGAAGGTCGTCGCCGAATTCAAATACGATTTTCGCGGCGGCAAGCCGCTCGCCGCCCAGTTGTCGCCTGCTGGGCAAAATGCCGCGAAGTACATCACACGGCCGGCCAGCGGCGCCAGGATCGTGTTGCCGGCGAATCAAGAAAAGCCCAACGCCGTGGGTTATGAGACGAACTTCCGGCTCCGCGGCGACTTTGAAGTCGTGGCGGTTTATAGCGGGCTGAAAACGGTTTCAGGCCCCAAAGCCTGGGGTCCCGGCATCGATCTGCAACTGCGGCTGAACGGTTCCGACAACGCCGACCTGCTGTTCGAGCGGCGGCAGCGGGAGGACGGCCAGCACGTGCTGCAATCGATCTACGCCCGCGACTTGCCCGGCAAGCTCGACCGGCCGAGCATGCTCAAAGGCAACACGATCGCGGCGGCGTCCGGCAAGCTGAAGATCGTGCGCAGCGGACCGATGATCTACTTTCTGTTCGGCGAATACGGTTCTGACGACTACCGCTTGCTCTCGGAGGAACGGGCCGGCGACGCCGACGCGTTGCGCGTGAAGGTCTACGCTCGTGCATTCAGCAAACAGAGCGGCGTCGACGTTGTGCTGGAGGAGCTTTCGATTCGCGCCGAATCGTTCGTGGCTCCCGGCAAGGCGCCGTAAGTTTTCACAAAGTCGGGTGGTTGCTAAAAGCAGTGGGCCGGCAAAGCCTAAGCTCGCCGGCCCACTCTGCTGTTTTGGCCGCAGTCGACATTAGTAGCAGTCGACATTAGTCGCGGCGACTTTAGTAGCGGCGACCGTGCCCGCCACCGCCACCTCCTCCGCGGCGACCGCCACCACCACCACCGCCACCGCCGCCGCTGCGCTCTTCGCGCGGACGGGCTTCGTTGACGATCAGCGCGCGGCCTTCGTGCTGCTGCTCGTTCAGGCCCTTGATGGCCTCACGCGCCGCATTATCGTCGGCCATTTCCACGAATCCAAAACCCTTGCTACTACCAGTGTCGCGGTCCTGAATTACCTGCGCACTGCGCACTTCGCCGAAGGGGGCAAACAGGGCCTCCAACGCGGCGTTGTTGATTTGGTAGCTCAGATTCCCGACATACAACTTCTTACCCACGATTCAAACTCCTGATGGGCAAACGTGACCCGTTTTCGTCTTTCCGGGCCGTGAGAAAGGGGCCAAGCATGGTGGCCCGCCAGGTGGGAAGTTCGAGAGAGAAATCGCGGGAGATTCGCGAAGAACCAACGAGACGATTCGCGCGTCGACAAACCAACCACCGCTACTATAGCATATTGAGCTTCCGAGGGAAGAGCGCTTAGCCCTTAATCCGGTCGGGCTGGTTGCCTCCCGCGGCGTGTTTCTCCAAAAACTCGATGATTTTTCCGGCTACGTCCACCGTGGTGGCCCGTTCGATGCCCTCCAGGCCGGGCGACGAATTGACCTCCATCACCACCGGCCCGTGGTTGGACCGCAGAATATCGACCCCGGCCACGTTCAGCCCCATGGCCTTGGCCGCCCGCACGGCCGTGCTGCGCTCTTCGGGCGTCAGCCGGGCCTTGCTGGCCGTGCCGCCGCGGTGCAAATTCGAGCGGAACTCCCCCGCCCGTGCCCGGCGTTCCATCGAGGCGATCACCCGCCCGCCCACGACAAAACACCGCACGTCGGCGCCGCCCGCTTCTTTGATGTACTCTTGTACCAAAATGTTCGCCTGCAGGCCGCGGAAGGCCTCGATCACCGAGGCCGCCGCCTTGCGCGTCTCGGCCAGCACCACGCCGATGCCCTGCGTCCCTTCGAGCAATTTGACCACCAACGGCGCGCCGCCCACCGCGTTGATCAACCCTTCGACGTCCTTGGTCGAATGAGCGCAGCCGGTCACCGGCAGCCCGATGCCGTTGCGGGCCAGCAGTTGCAGGCAACGCAGCTTGTCGCGCGAGCGGGTGATGGCCTGCGACTCGTTGGCCGAAAAGACGCCCATCATCTCGAACTGCCGCACCACGGCCGTGCCGTAAAACGTGTGCGGAGCGCCGATCCGCGGGATGACGGCGTCGATGTCTTCCAACGGGTTGCCCTGATACATCACGATGGGCTTCAGCGAGCTGATGTTCATGAAGCAACGCAGATAGTCGATCACGCGCATTTCGTGGCCGCGTTTCTCGCCCGCTTCTTTCAGGCGGCGCGTGGAATACAGCCCCGGCTTTCGCGAGAGGATGGCGATCTTCACGGCGTCCCCCCGCGGCGGCGCGGCGGCCGCGGCACCCCGGCCGGTCGCTTGCCCGTCAGATAGGAGCGGCCCGGATGGACCAAAAACCGCTGCCGCACCGCCTCGCGGCCCAGCAGCATGCGAAAGCCCATCGCGTCGCGGGCGGTCAGGGTCAGTTCGATCGGCCAACGCCGGCCGGCCAACTCGAGATCGGTCACGATCGCCGGCCGCACCGTCTCGATGCCGCCGGAATTGCGGACCAATCGCTCGCCGGCCAGCGGCGCTTCGGCGGCCACGGTTTCCGTCTGATCGCCTTGCCAGGGGTGGACGCGGAACCGCACCATCGGCCGACCGTCTCGCTCGAACAACTCGATATCGAAGGCGTGCAGCGCCGACGAACGGGCGCCCGTGTCGACCTTGGCTTTCACGGCGCGGATGCCCAGGTCGGGCAAGGCCAGCCATTCGCGCCAACCGATGATCGGCAAACCGGGGAAAAGTTCGGGCAGCATGCTATTCTGGAAAGATGATTTGCCCGGCATTCGCGAAGTGGGCGAGCTCTCTCAGGCGATGTGCGTAAGACATCGTGATCTTCGCTGATTCAAAGGGCGCTTCAGCCGCGCTCGAGAGGATTTCTCCGCCGATGACCTGCATGGCTTCGATCAACGAACGAGTGAAGTCGATCAGCTTCGCGTCATGCTCGGCCCACTCATGGCTGCGGAGATCTTTGTTCTTTTCACGCAAATCATTCAGCTTTTCAGCCCGGATGTAGAGCCGCAAGCGATCGTAGGCAAGATTCGCCGCGGATTTGGCGTCAAGGAACCGACCGACGGCCTCCGTGACCAAGCTGGCCGTCCTGCGATCCATGACAAAGCGAATAAAACCGGGGGATGCAATCTGCACGGCATCCAGTGCGGGTTTGGCTTCCGCAGGAAGCTTTTTCGCGATGTCGCGGTAGAAGTGCATGGAGCTGAACCCTCCGCGCCAGGGGAAGGCTTCGAAACCGTCGGGCCGGAGCGTCGCCAGCGTGTATTGAAGACTGTATGCCTGGGAATATTTTGTTGGCAGCTCGAACAACTCGTCGAGCGACAGCGGTCCCTCGACCAGGATTGTATACGAGCCATCGTCGCCGAGGACGCGTGACGGGAGACGCGCGCCGCCCTGTGGCGTATAGTCTGCCGGCACGTTTTCCTTGATCACAAGCAGCACACGTGCCGCGCGCCCATTTCCGTCGAGATCGACGAAATAGACGAAGTCGTCCTTCGCCCCGGTCGGAATGACGTAGTCGAGCGGGACGACCCGGTTAGCCAAGCGGAGGATATTGCGTTCGGTGACGCGCAGCACCATCCACCGATTGGCGGAGTCGTTGCAATCGCACCAGTAATACAAGTAGTCGTCGCCGCTCGGGTGGCGGAAATGCGAAAGCAGAGGGCCATCGAAGGCGTCGAGATCCCGGACTTTGTGCAGGCCGGAGATCGGCAGCGACGGAATCTCAATCCCTCGAAGAGCAATCATGACACTAACGCCTGAACGATACAAAATGTTTTGGAAAAGTCAGCCGACCCGGACTCAATAGGTCGAAATGCCCTCGCGAGTCGGGCGTCGTCGCGAGTCCATCGGTATCCGCCAGCGTGCCCGCGGAGAGGTTGGCGCCGAGCACTTTATGGATGTTCGGATATCGGCGCTTTAGACCCGTGAAGAAGGAGACGGCTTGTGGCTGCGAGATGAACATGGACAGAGCATGGGCCGAACAACGCTCTTCGTCATCCTTGAACTTTCGAGCGGGATTTAACTTAGCCGGGGGGATGAAGTTTCTCTCATCGGTAATCAAATCGTGGACGAATCGAAAGACGCGGCTCGGTTGGCACTGTCTCGCGTCACTCGGCGGGCAGTTGATGAGCCTGGCCAAATCATCGGCATATTTGAGTCGTTCGCTTCGGACATCTCCAAGCGGCGCCTCGCTCATCATTTTCGTCGAATCCTTGCTGGATGTAAAGCAAACGGCTCCGTCGATCCGACCCCGAACGGAACGCGCACCCATGTACATTAGCACTCAAGCAGGCTCTCGTCAAGTGCGTCAGAAATCCTTGTCGCCGGTTTCCAGCACGGCCAAGAAGGCCTTTTGGGGAATGTCGACGCTGCCGATCGACTTCATCCGCTTCTTTCCCTCGCGCTGCTTGGCCCACAGCTTGCGCTTGCGCGTGATGTCGCCCCCGTAGCACTTGGCCGTCACGTTCTTGCGCATGGCCGAGATCGTCTCACGGGCAATAATCCGGCTGCCCACCGCGGCCTGCAACGCCACCTCGAACATGTGACGGTCGATCTCGCTGCGGAGCTTCTTCACGATCGCCCGGCCGCGACGCTCGGAGTCGGCACGATGGCAGACGATCGAGAGGGCGTCGACACGGTTGCCCGCCACCAGGATGTCGAGCCGCACCAGATCGGCCGGCACGTAGCCGACCAACTCGTAATCCATCGTGCCGTAGCCGCGGGTGCAGCTCTTGAGCTTGTCGTGCAGGTCGTAAATCACCTCGGCCAGCGGCAGATTGTAGACCAGCATGGCCCGCGTCGGCGAGAGATACTCGGTGCGCACATACTCGCCCCGCCGGTCGTTGCAAAGCTGATGCACCAGGCCGATCGCCTCGGTCGGCAAGATAAAGCTCACCTTCACGATCGGCTGGCGGAACTGCTCGATGTCGCCGGCGTCGGGTACCTGCTGGGGATTGTAAATCCGCAGCAGCTCGCCGGTCTTGGTGAGAATCTCGTAAGTCACGTTGGGGGCCGTCTGCACCAGATCGAGATCGGCCTCTTTTTCCAGCCGCTGCTGAATGATCTCCATGTGCAGCAGGCCCAGAAAGCCGCAGCGGAAGCCGAAGCCCAAGGCGTCGCTCGTCTCCGGCTCGAACTCGAAGCTGGGGTCGTTGATGCTGAGCTTGGTGAGCGCCTCGCGCAGCTCTTCGAAGTTCTCGCCGTCGGAGGGATAGAGGCCGCAAAACACCATCCGCTTCGGCTCCTGATAGCCGGGCAGGGGCACGGCGGCGCCTTCGCCCGGCACGCTCACCGTGTCGCCGATGTGAACCTGGCTGAGCGTCTTGATGTTGCAGATCAAGTAGCCGACTTGCCCCGCTTGCAATTGGTCGCAGGGCCGGCGGTCGGGCACGAACTGGCCCAGTTCCAGCACTTCGTAGGTCGTGCCGGACTTGAGAAAGCGGATTTTTTGTCCGCGGCGCACGGTGCCGTTCATCAGCCGCACATAGGTGATCGCCCCGCGGAACTCGTCGTAGTGCGAATCGAACACCATCGCTTGCAGCGGGCCGGTGGGATCGCCTTCGGGCGGTGGCACACGGGCAATCAGCGCCTCCAGCAGGGCCTCGACGCCGGCGCCCGTCTTGGCGCTCACGGCCAGCACATCGGCCGGATCGATGCCCAGGCTCGACTCCATCTCTTCCATGACTTGCTCGGGCCGGGCGCTGACGACGTCGATCTTGTTCAGGGCCGGCACGATGGTCAGGTCGGCCTCGATGGCCGCGTAGGCGTTGGCCACCGTCTGGGCTTCGACTCCCTGGCAGGCATCGACCAGCAACAAGGCGCCTTCGCAACAGGCCAGGCTGCGGGAGACTTCATAATGAAAATCGACGTGGCCGGGCGTGTCGACCAGGTTCAACTCGTAGGTCTCGCCGCGGCTGGTATAGCGCATGGCGACCGCGCGGGCCTTGATGGTGATGCCTCGCTCGCGTTCCAACTCCATGTCGTCCAAGAGCTGTTCGCGCAGATCGCGGCGGCTGACCGTGCCGGTGAGCTCGATCAGCCGGTCGGCCAACGTGCTCTTGCCGTGGTCGATGTGCGCCACGATGCAGAAGTTGCGGATGTGTTTGCAGTCCATTGATAGTCCGTGGTCCGTTGTCCATCGTCCGTTGCAACTGACAACGGATCTCAGAACGTTGGCGTTCGTGTTTTCTATACGGCGCGCGGCGATCTTTGAGACAAAGGCCAGCTTCTGCCCCAGCCACCGAAAATGTCTCATTGCTGCCCGCGTGCAGTATCGTGCCTTCCTTCTTCTGCCCGTGCGATGCCGGCGGCGCCGATATATCCGGCGTCGCCGCCCAACGAGGCATATTCGATGGGCGTCTTGGCGGCCAGAACGGGAAACGCCCGGCGGCGGACTTCGTCGCGCACCCGTTCGATGAACCTCCGGCCGAGCGGGCTGGCGTTGCCGCCGAAGGTCATCGCCCCGCCCAGCACGACGCCGCTGGGGTCGATGGTGTGCATCAACGTCGTGACGCCGATGCCCAGGTAGCGTGCCGTTTCCAGGATGATCTCCAGAGATAATTCATCGCCCGCTTCGGCCTCGCCGGCCAGCAACAGCGGAGTCAGCGTTTCGCCGGCGGCAAGCCGCACCGCCAGCGAGCTCGCTCGGCCGCCGTCGAGGGCCTCCTGCGTGCGGCGGATCACGGCCAACGCACTGGCATACGCCTCCAGGTGCCCCGGCTGGCCACACGAGCAGGTCCGTGCGTCCTCGCGGCAGTCAATTATTATATGCCCGCACTCGGCTCCGTGGCTGTGTTCGCCGTCGATCGAGGCGTCGCGCACAATGATGCCGCCGCCGATGCCGGTGCCCAATGTCAGCATCACCATACTGGGCAACGACTTACCGCTGCCGACCCAATACTCGCCATAGGCTGCCGCGGCGGCATCGTTGGTGAAGCTGACGGGCAAGCCACACTCGCGGCTCAGGCGGTCGCGGACCGGAAAGTCAATCCAGCCGGGCAAGTTGGGCGGATCGAGCAGCAATCCGGCCGGAATGTCCATCGTGCCGGGCGTGCCCAGGCCGACGCGTGCGATTTGCCGAGGCTGCAAGCCGGTCTGCTCGATCAGCCCCAGCAGCGCCTGGCCCATACGGCGGGTGCCGTCGTCGGGTCCGCGAGTTGGATCGGTGGGAATGGCGGTCCATCCCAGGGTTCGGCCCAGGTCGTCGACGATGCCGATCTTGACCGTGGTGCCCCCCACGTCGACGCCCGCGAACAGCGGCGCTTGAGCATCGTCTACGGGCAAGAAAGGGCGAATCGGCGGCATGGAATCGCACAAGTATATGAAGTACACCAGTTTCGGGCAATTCCAGCGGCAAGTAATATGGAAACCCATGAAGACACCGTTGGCGTGGCTGAACCTGCTACACGACAAAATGCGCACGCTCGTGGCCATCGCCGGGGTGGCGTTCGCGGTCGTGCTGATCCTGATGCAAATCGGCTTTCTCAATTCGGTGCGGCAGACGGCAACCCAAATCTACGACCAGTTGAATTTCGATATTCTCTTGATTTCGCCGCAGTACCAGTCGATTTCCAAGGCGGGCAGCTTTTCGCGAATCCGGTTGTATCAGGCGGAGTCGGTGCCGGGCGTGGCCGAGGCCCATCCGCTCTATCTCGATTTCAGCCTCTGGATGAACCGCACGCACGCTCGGGAGGACGCCTCGCGGCGCGGCATCTTTGTGATCGGCTTCCCGCTGGAGCAGCGGCCGTTTCGGCTGCCCGCCTTGGCCGGAGATTTGAGGCCCCTCAAGGAGCCCGGCCGGGTCTATATGGACGAGCTTTCCCGCAAGCAGTTCGGCAACTGGCGCAAGAGCACCGACTTGGAGATCGGCGGCAAAAAGGTCGAGGTGGCCGGCACCTATCGCATGGGGACCGGTTTCGGGGCCGACGGCGACGTGGTGGTCGGCGACGAGACGTTTCGCGAGTTGTTTCCGCAACGCACCCGCGATGAGCCGAGCCTGGGGCTGGTGCGCGTCAAGCCGGGCTTCGACCCCCAGGCCGTGGCCGACGACCTCCGCCGCCGCTTGCCGCGCGACGTCAACGTTTACACGCGCCGCGAGATCGAACGCAAAGAGCGCCAGCACTGGGTGACGCGCACCAGCGTGGGCGTGATCTTTTCGCTGGGCGTGGTGGTCGGGTTGATCGTCGGGGTGGCGATCGTCTATCAGGTGCTGTCCAGCGACATCGCCAACCACCAGTCGGAATACGCGACGCTGAAAGCGATGGGCTATTCGGGCCGCTATTTGGCGAGCGTGGTGCTCGAACAAGCGATCATTCTGGCCGTCGCCGGTTTTTGTCCCGGCTGGGCGTTTTCCTTCTTGCTTTACGACATCACGGAGCAGCGCGCTCACATTCCGATGCGAATGGGGTGGGAACTCTCCGCGAGCATCCTCGTGTTGAGCATCGTCATGTGTGCGATTTCCGGCGTCGCCGCCTTGCGTAAAGTGAACGCCGCCGATCCCGCGGATCTGTTTTAGGGATGAGGGATGAGAGACGAGAGACGAGAGATGAGGGATGCGGAATTCCCTGAACCCTGAACCCTGAACCCTGAACCCTGAACCCTGAACCCTGAACCCTGAACTCTGAACTCTGAACCCCGAACCCGATGCCCACTCCTCTTGCCTGGCTGAACCTGACGCACGACCGGCGCCGGCTGGCACTTGCGCTGGCCGGCGTCGGTTTCGCCGTGCTGCTCATGTGCATGGAGCTCAGCTTTCGCCAGGCGCTGTTCGACAGTACGGTCGAGGTCATACGCCAGATGAACGCCGAGTTGATTATCACCAGCCGGGCACAATACACCATCGTGGTCCGCGAGACGTTCAGCCGCCGCAGAGTGGCCCAGGCCGAAGCGTGTCCGGGCGTGCTGGCCGCTTATCCGCTCTACCTTGAGACGCACCGCTCGAACCTCAAGAACAGCGAAACCGGCGAAGCGGTTACTATCCGCGTGTTGGCTTTCAACCCCGATCACCCCGTGTTCAACATGCCCGAAGTCGAATCGCATCGGTCCGACTTGCGTCTCGCGGACCGGGTGTTGTTCGACCGCAAGTCGAAACCCGAATACGGTCATGTTACGCAGGGTCAGTCGATCGAATTGGCGGGCCGCAGCGTCGATGTGGTGGGGCTGTTCACGCTGGGCACGGATTTCGCCAACGACGGCAACTTGATGACCAGCGACGAAACCTACCGACGCCTGTTTCCCGTTCCGGGCAACGATCCTCTGAGTGCGGTCGACGTCGGTCTGGTCCGCCTGAAAAGCGGGCAGAGTCTCCTCGACCGTCAGCGCGACTTGCAAGAACTTCTCCCGGACGACGTGGTGGTGCTCACCAAGCAGGAGTTCGAACAGCGCGAGCGGTGGTTCTGGGAAACCAGCACGCCGATCGGATACATCTTCTGGCTTGGAACGTTGATGGGGTTTATTGTGGGGAGTGTGATTTGCCATCAGATTCTGTACACCGACGTGGCCGACCACCTGCCCGAGTTTGCCACGCTGAAAGCGATGGGCTATGGCAACCGCTATTTCGTGTGGCTGATTATGCAGGAAGCGGTGTTGTTGTCGCTGCTGGGGTTCGTGCCGGGTGTGGCGTGCAGCCAATTGATCTGCTACCTCGTGGCCATGCTCACCAATTTGAAGGTCGGCGTTCATTTGGCCACGGCGCTCACGGTCTTGGGCATGAGCATCGTCATGTGCATCGTTTCAGGCTGTATGACCGTGCGCAAGGTGATGGAACTTGACCCCGCGGAGCTTTTTTGATGGCCAGGAGACGCGCGCGAGCGAGTACCGCCTTTGCCTCGATCAACCCCAGGTCGGCGACGCGGCGGCACGCGGACCTGAGAGAGTCGTCGGACGATCTGTTTGCCGTCCGCGTGCGGGGGCTCAACCATAGCTTCGGCGAGGGCGAGCTGCGAAAGCAAGTGCTGTTCGACAACCAGCTCGACCTGGCCCGCGGCGAGATTGTGATCATGACCGGGCCTTCCGGTTCCGGCAAAACGACCCTGTTGACGCTCATCGGCGGGCTGCGCACCGTGCAGCAAGGGCAGCTCATGGTGCTGGGCCGCGAGCTGCACAGCCTGAGCGCCAAAGAGCTGGTCGATGTGCGCCGCGATGTGGGTTTCATCTTTCAGGCCCACAACTTGTTCGATTCGCTCACGGCCCTGCAAAATGTCTCCATGTCGATGGAACTCTGGGACGACGACCCCGCGGCCATTCGCGAGCGGGCAATCGAGATACTCACCATCCTGGGCCTGGAGAAGCGAATTCACTACAAGCCCGATCAGCTTTCGGGCGGACAAAAACAGCGCGTGGCGATCGCGCGGGCGCTGGCGAGCCACCCGCAGTTGGTGCTGGCCGACGAGCCGACCGCGGCGCTCGACCGCGAGTCGGGCCGCGACGTCGTCGAGCTGCTGCACAAATTTGCCAAGGAAGAAGCTTGCACGGTACTGATGGTCACGCACGACAATCGCATTCTGGACGTGGCCGACCGCATCGTGAACATGGTCGACGGCCGCGTTATCTCCGACGTGCTGGTGCAAGAGGCGGCCACGATCACCGAATTCCTGCAACGCAACGAGCTGTTCAAGAACCTGTCGGCCGGCACGCTGGCCGAAGTGGCCGACAAGGTGGCGCTGGAGCGGTTCGCGGCCGGCGACGTGGTGATTCGCCAGGGCGATCCGGGCGACAAACTGTATGTGATCCGTTCGGGCAAGGCCGAAGTCCACGTGACCAAAGACGGCCAAACACGCCAGGTGGCGAGTTTGGGACCGGGCGATTTCTTCGGCGAAGCGGCCCTGATCAGCGGCGAGCCGCGCAACGCCACGGTGCGGGCCGGCGAGACGCTGGAGGTCTATACGTTGGGCAAAGACGACTTCAAACGCGTGATCGACGCCAGCCCGCCTTTCCGCGATGTGTTGCGGCGGGTGCTGTTCGCCCGGCAGTAACCGATTGCGTAGCGTCTTCGCGGGTGTCCAAGATCAAAAACGGTTTCGAGAGACGCCGGCGAGGTGTATGATTTGCATTTCCCGCAGTGCTAGCCACCCAACAGGAACCCATCATGAGCGAAGAGATTTACCGTCCGGGGCTGGAAGGCGTTGTCGCCGGCGAGACGGCGGTCAGCACTCTGGCCGGTGGCCTGCAATACCGCGGATACGCCGTCGAAGAACTGGCCGGCGATGCCACGTTTGAGGAGGTCGCATTTCTCATTCTGCACGGCGAGTTGCCGACCGCGGCGGAGCTCGACGCCTTTCGTGCCCGGCTGGTCGAAGCCCAGTCGCTCGATCCGGCGATCGTCGGTCTCCTGCGGTTGCTGCCGGCCCAGGCGCCGCTGATGGACGTGATGCGCACGGCCGCCAGCCTGTTGGCCCATTGGGATTCCGACGCCGCCGACAGCCGCCACGCAGCCAACCTGCGAAAAGCCGAACGGCTGGTGGCCCAGTTGCCGGTCGTCATGGCCGCCCGGCAACGGCTGACGGCGGGCAAAGAGCCGGTGCCGCCCGATGGCCGCCTGTCGCTGGCGGCCAACGTGCTTTGGATGTTGAACCGCGAAGTCCCTTCGCCGCAAGCCGTCAAGGCGATGGACGTCTCTTTGATTCTCTACGCCGAGCACGAGTTCAACGCCTCGACATTCACCGCCCGCGTGGTGGCCTCGACCTTGAGCGATTTGCACTCCGCCGTCACCGCGGCCATCGGGGCCCTGAAGGGCCCGCTGCACGGCGGCGCCAACGAGCGCGTGATGGAAGTGCTGGCCGAGGTCGGCAGCTCGGCGAATGCCGACCGCTGGGTGCGCGAGGCCCTGGCGGCCAAACGCCGCATCATGGGCTTCGGGCATCGCGTCTACAAGTCGGGCGACCCGCGGGCCGTCTATTTGAAGACGCTTTGTGGCGAGCTGGCCCGCGAGACCGGCCACGAAGATATGGAACGAATGGCGGAGGTCATCGAGACCGTGGTACGGCAAGAGAAGAGTTTGCCGCCCAATCTCGATTGGCCCAGCGCCCGCTTGTATCACTATCTGGGTTTGCCGGTCGAGCTTTATACACCGTTGTTCGTCATCAGCCGCGTGACCGGCTGGAGCGCTCACGTGATCGAGCAATTGGACAACAACCGCTTGATCCGGCCGCGCTCGCGTTACACCGGTCCGGCACATCGCCCGCTGGTGCCGCTGGCCAAGCGGGGATAGGAGGGCTACGGCAAGTTCACCCAATGCGGCCACCAGGTTTCGCAACGCAGGCGACAAAGCAGATCGGCCACGACGGGCAGCAACACCCAGCGGGCCGCACGACAGCATTCCAGGCGTAACGCCCGGATGTTCACCACGATCGTGTCGGGCGTGCCGAAGTTCGCCAGCCGGGGAAGGAAGCGCGGCACCTCGCGGCAATAGCGGTGATAAGGACCGCCAAATCGCCGGCTCAGATAGCGCTCTTCCGCCGGCACGGTGGCCCAGGCATAAAACACCGCCCCCACCAGCACGCAGGCCAGAAACGTCATGCTCTCGAGGATAATGGCCGTCGACAGGGCGATCAGAAACGTGCCCAAATAAAGCGGATTGCGGCAAATCGAGTACGGCCCCTCGCTGACGATCACCTGGCGTTTGCGGCCGCCGATGTAAAGCGTGGCCCAGAAACGCATTGCGGCGCCGGCGAAGAACGTGAGCCAGCCCAGCACCTCCAGCGGAATCCGCTCCCATTGGGCCTGCGAGAAGAGCGGCGGCGAAAAGACCACCAGCGTGCCGAAAGCGACCCCCAGCAGCGCTCCCACCAGCCCGCGAGCACGAAAGGCCCAGCTTGCCGCCCGTTCGGCTTCCATCGCCCGTCGCATGCTATCCGCAGACCCTGGTGAATAGGGGAAGGATCGAGAAGTGGCCCCCTCGCAGGCCGGCATGGTACAAGCGCGGCGAAAAAGCGACAAGCCCGATCAAGACGCCCTCACGGACCGCCGAGCTTGAAGAACGGCTCCGACCGGCTTATCCTACGATACGAAGGAGAGGTGCGAACGATGATGAAAGTCAAGATCGACCCCGGGCTTTACGAGCGGGCGAAACGCGCGGCGGAAACCGCCGGCTACAGCAGCGTCGATGAGTTCATCGCGCACTCGATCGAGAACGAGTTGCAGAAACAAAACGCCGACGACTCCGAAGCCCGCGTGGCCGATCAACTCCGCGGCCTGGGATACATCGAGTGACCGACTTGGTGACACAACTCGTCGTCTGGCTGAACGTCCTGGCAAACGCTCTAGGCAGCCTGTTGCTGGCTCCCATCGCCGTCTTGCCCGGCTGGCTGTCGGCAACGCTTGCGGCGGTCGCCAGCGGAGTGGCGCTGCTGGCCGCCTTCAAATACACCTCGAACCAGGCCGCCATCAAACGGGTCAAGGACGAAATCAAAGCCAATCTGCTGGCGATCAAGCTGTTCAAGGAGAGCGCCTGGGTCGCATTTCGGGCACAGGGAGCCATTCTGCTCGCGGCGCTGAGACTGTTGCTGCTGGCGATCGTGCCGATGCTGGTCATGGTCGTGCCGGTCTTGCTCATCCTGGGACAGCTATCGCTGTGGTATCAGGCGCGTCCGCTCGAAGCGGGTGAAGAGGCCGTCGTCATCTTGAAGGTGGGCGCCGACGGCGCGGCGCTCTCCGACGTGCGGCTGGCACCGATCGACGCCATCGACGTGACCGTCGGCCCCGTGCGAGTGCCAACCGAGCGCGAGGTGTGTTGGAAGATCAAGGCACGCCGGCCCGGCCGGCATCGCCTCGTGTTTCACGCGGGCGACCAGATTGGCGAAAAAGATTTCGTTGTCGGCGACCGCTTCATGCGCGTCAGCTCGTTGCGGCCCGGTTGGGAGATAAGCGAGGCGATTTTGCATCCGGCCGAGAAGCCGTTCGATCGCAACTCGCCGATTCAGTCGGTCGAGATCGACTATCCGGAACGATCGTCGTGGACCAGCGGCGCGGATACCTGGGTCGTCTACTGGTTCGCGGTGTCGATGATTTCGGGTTTCGCCTTTCGCCGGGTGTTGAACGTCAATCTGTGATCGCCAGGCCGGTTGCGGAGGAAGGTCTACAGGATGGACACGGAAATCATGATCGTCTCCGGTTTGCCGCGTTCGGGCACGTCGCTGATGATGCAAATGCTGGACAACGGCGGCATCGAGGTCGTGACGGACGGAACTCGCACCGCCGACGTCGACAACCCCAAAGGCTACTACGAGTTCGAGAAGGTCAAAGCCATCCAGCGCGACGCGTCGTGGCTGGCCGAGGCGCGGGGCAAGGCCGTCAAGATGGTCTCGCAGCTCCTCTACCATCTGCCCGGCGACGAGCGATTTCGGATCATCTTCATGGAGCGGGATTTCGACGAGATGCTCGCTTCGCAAGAGAAGATGCTCGCACGGCTGGGCCGGTCCGCGCCGCCTCGCGAGCAAATCGAGGGGCCGTTTACGGCGCACCTCAAGCGGCTGCGCGAGTGGCTGGACCAACAGCGCAACATGCAGGTTCTGTATGTCAGCTATAACGAGCTCATCAAGGAACCGCGCCGGCATGCCGAATGCGTTCGCGCGTTTCTCGGAGGCGCTGCCGACGTCGAAAAAATGCTGCGCGCGGTGGACCCGTCGCTGTACCGAAATCGGAAACGGTAGGGTGAGACCAGCGAGCTTGCGAGCACCGGCCCACCAGCAAGAGGCGTCAGGCGTCAGGTTTCAGGCGTCAGGACGACTTTCCTGATGCCTGATACCAGACGCCTAAACAGGGTGGGCCGGCGCTCGCAAGCTCGCTGGTCCCACCCTACGTTCACCGGCGCGCTTGCCTCAGCCGCGTCGGCGGGGCGCCGTCTTGGCCGTCGACCGCTGTCCGTTGCGATGGCGGCCGGTTTCCTTCGGTGAGGAGCCGTTGGATGCCTGACTTGACCGGCCGTTGGAAGGCATGTCGTCTTCGTCGTCTTCATCGTGGCGCGAGCTGCGCAGCAGCAACAGCTCGATGGCCAGGTCGAACCAAGCCAGCAAATTGCGGTCGGCCTCGGCGGCCTGCATCTTGTTGCGAAGCTGGCCGACCAGTGCCGGGCCGGCCGGCCACCGCAGCACGAGCACCTCCGAAGCCTCGCTCAACAATTGATAAACACGGGCCCGCGTCAGTCCCATGCGATGAGCCGCCCGGCGGACGCTGCCCGACTGCGACTGCAGGCGGCCCTCCGCCAGCTTGGCGATCGGCGCGCCGGCATCGACGCGGACCAGTTCGAGCAGCGGCGAAACCAGCGAGTCTTGCAGCTCCCGCTTGCTGGGAATGCCGACGTTGGTCAGCCAGTGTACGACCCAGTCCTCGACGGGCATCAACGACCGCGGCGCAATGCGAACTCCCAGGTGGCTGTCCGGATCGACGTGAACGAGCATTTGGTGCAGGTTGCCGAAGACATCCAGCACGGCGCGGACCCGCTTCTCGCCGTGCGTTCGGAGCGAACGGAGTTCCGCCAACGAAAGATCGACGTACTCACCCAAGGGCTTGTACCAGACGACGCGCGGCATGTCCAATAGGCTGACCGCGAAGCGCCCCAAGGGCTCGTGCTCCAAACGGTGCTTGCGAACGGTGGCCCGCCACCGAACCCAAAGGGCCTCACTCACCAGGCTGGCGTCGACATGCGGCTGGTCTTTGGCGACTTCGGCCGCGGTATCGACGTAGGTCTCCTCCTCGTCGACCAGCGCGCCGATCGGCTTGGGCTGCGCGGCCCGATTGAGCAACATCAAGAACGTGCGAATCTTTTTCTGACCGATGCCGGCGGTGGCGAACAGCTCATCGAACGGCGTGTTGAGCAAGTCTCTCAGCGTCCTGCCCATGAAGGCCAAGGGCAAGCGACGGTCGCTGCCAATCGCCCAATAGGCCAGCGGCTTGTCGAGCCGGTCGTTGAACTTGGCAGCCAGCAATCGCTTCCTGAGCGATTCATATCCGGTGACGAGCTTGTAGTCCATGACCGCGGTCGATTTATTGAGTAGCATCAGTTTTCCCTTCTTGGTTTTCCAGGCCCAGGTTTTCCAGGCCCAGGTTTTCCAGGCCCCTGGCCCGATCCGCACCGTGCGGCTTGCTGCTGGCCAGAAGTTGGTCAGTCGCGGCCTGTAAAGGTTTATTTTTTATCCACCCCTCAAAATGACTTCTCCGCTCAGGCAGGAGGGGTAAAACACGCCTGTCAAGCCAGAAAACTACGGTAATTACCGCGTTTTTGCGGAAAAACGAGGCGTTTTGGCGCGCCGCCCCCGCGGCGCACGTGCCACGCCGACGACGTGGTTTGCACGGCGCAGCGGGCAGAGAAGCAATCCGCGTACCAGTTCCAGTATTCGCACGCTGAGCCGAAGCCCCATCCGCTCCGAACCGCTCTGGTGCCTACTTCGCGCCAGCGAACAGCCGCTTCCAAAATCCAACGGGCGCCTTTTGGCGCGCCGTGGACGGCAACTGCGGAGGACCGGCCGGCTGAGGCACGCGAATCTCGAGCTTGCACTGCTCGCAGACAATCAGCGTACCGGCTTGTTCCTCGAACGTTTTCTGAACGTGCTTGCAATAAGGACAAAAAAAGGAAATCACGGGAACGACTCCCTCTTGAGGCTGACACATCGAGTTTTGTATCGACGCCGCGGCCACCGAAGCAGGGTCTATTCTAGCGAGGCGCTCCCGGTCACGCAATCAGCCGCCGACGAATCAACGACGAATCACGACGCCGCGGTCGTCGCCGCCGCCGGCGCTGGCAATGGGGCCGCCGGGCGGTAGAATCACGGCTTTGCCGTTCGACGTTTCACGTTGCCGCAGCATGGTCCAGCCTTTCGATTCGTCGCGCCTGACGCCGCTCGCGTACCTGCGTGCGGTCGTCGATTATTTGAAGGCCGAAGATCCGGCCGTCTGGCAATGGTTCGCCGAAAAGCGAGACGACCCACAGCAGGCCGCCAGCATTCGCCTCGATCTGCTCAAATCGACGTATCGCATCGAGCGGCAGACGCAGCCCGGACTGTATGCGCTGGCCGACGAAGCGGCGGCAAAGCTCGCCCTCGATTTGCCGCTGACCATCTATCAGGCCCAACATCCGCAAGGGCTGAACGCCTCCGTCGCCCATCTTCCCAGCGAAATCCACCTGGTCTTGAGCGGCCCGCTGGCCACCACGCTCTCCACCATCGAGATCAAGGCCCTCTTCGGTCACGAATTGGCTCATCGCCTGTTGTGGGAAAAATGGGACGGCGACTACCGCGTTGCCGCGCATCTGCTCGAAGCCTTGGCCAACGACCCGGCCGGCACGGCGGTCTATGCCTCGACGGCGCGGCTGTACTGGCTCTATTGCGAGCTGTTTTGCGACCGCGCCGCCTGGATGGTCACCCAAGACTTGTCGGCCGCCATCTCGACGCTGGTCAAAGTCTCCACCGAACTGAAGGAAGTCAGCGCCGAGAGCTATCTCCGCCAGGCCGACGAAATTTTCAGCCATCACGACGCGCGCACTGAAGGCCTCACTCACCCGGAATGCTACATTCGCGCCCGCGCGCTGCGGCTCTGGTTGGAACAAGGCGACGATGCCACGCCGGCCATCGCCGCGATGCTCGAAGCGCCGCTGGCGCTCGCCGATCTCGACCTGCTCGGCCAAAAGCGCGTGGCTCATCTCACGCGGCGGCTGGTCGACCAGTTGCTGGCGCCGGCCTGGTTTCAGACCGAACGGGTCTTGGCACATGCCCGAAGTTTTTTTGACGATTATGGTTCTCCCAGCGAAAACGTGGCCGGGAACGTTTTGCCGAGCGTGACCGACGAATCGTTGGCCGCCGACATCGTCACGCGCGACACCGCCTTGCAAGACTATTACTGCTATCTGCTGCTCGATTTCGCCACCGTCGATCGCGACCTGGAAGAACTGCCGCTGGCCGCGGCGCTCGTCCTGGCCCGGCGGTTATCGCTGGCCGACCGCTTCAAAGACATCGTGTTGAAAGAATTGAAACTGACCAAAAAACGGTTCGCCCTGCTCGATAACCGTGCCGAGGAACTCGTCGCCGACGCGGAGTCCGCGACCGGCGAGGTCGCGCGATGACGCCGTAAGGTGGGGCCAGCGAG
>DATLUO010000271.1 GCA_035533075.1 Pirellulales bacterium
GGCCCACCATGTTCAGGCGTTGGGCGTTAGGCGTTGGGTCAGGCAAGAAACTTTCCTGAAGCCTAACGCCTGACGCCTACCAGATGGTGGGCCGGCGCTCGCAAGCTCGCTGGTCCCACCCTACGACTTGGTTCCTGATTACACGAACGACTTGCCTTTACGCGCCGCGACGATAAAGCCACCGGCCAGCGACAAGACGAAAACGGCGGCGGTGACGGCGAGCGTGTCGTCGCGGCCCACGGGCGTCTCTTCGTTCGGACCGATGATGTCGGGTATCACCGGCTTGTCGTCGGGCACGTCGTCCGGGTCCGGCTGCGGTTCGGGTTTGGGAGTGGGTTTGGGCTTCGGCCGCGGACAGTGCGGACAGTGTGCCCGAATGCAGTCGATGATGCCCCGCACCAACGGCCAAGGCGCCGGCGGCAGTTGCTCGCCGCTGGCCTTAAAGACGACCGTGCCCGACGGGTCTTGCAGCACCACCACCGGGAGGCCACCGGCCGTCAAGTTCGCATAGCGGCTGTAAATCGAGCTGGCGGGCGTGTAGTGGTTGAAGTGCGTCTGCTTTTTCAGCCGCTGCAACTGCGGATCGGTGTCGAACCAGTCGAGAATCTGCCGTTCCCGCCGCGAGGGCTTTTCGTGAGTGAAGACGCTCGTGTACCAGGCGTCGGCGTCTTCGGGCAAGTCGATGACGCGATCGCCCAGTTCGGCGACGCTGGCCGCGTAGGCCGCTTGAGCGGCGGCGTAGTCGGTGCGTGCCTTGACGGCGGCGATCTGGGCCGTCAAATGGGTTTCGTGTTGGCGTGCCGCGTGCGCCGTCATCGCGCACCACGCCACGGCCGCGCACAGGGCGCTGGGCAGTAGGGCTTTCATTAGGGACTCCTTGGTGGAAATGGGGGTTGGATTAGTGGTTAGTGGGTAGTGGGTAGTGGGTAGTGGGTAGTGGGTAGTGGGAAGCAACAAGGCAGCGTCGCGAAGCGACTCCATCAACTAATCACTAACCACTATCCACTAACCACTTTTCAACGTCGGGCCAGTGGGGCGGCGGGAGAATACACGACGGCCGTGGCCCAGCCGCCGTAACCGCGCCAGCGACGAAGGAACTCGTCGCGCGGAATGGTGAGGTACCCGCCGATGCGGTTGTTGTCGAGCAGCGTGGCGTGGTTGGCGGTCAGATCGACGAGGTTCACGAAGTGCATCGGGTAATAGGTGATGCCGCAGCCGCGCCGCGTGCGAATGGCCCACTCGAGGAACGCCGCGTCGCCCGACGTGGTCGAGGCATAACGAACACCGAGCCGGTCGAGATGCACGTGCAGGCTGCCGGCGCTTTGCCCGCCGACACAGGAATTTCGCAGCCCCGCGGCCAGATCGTCGCGTCCCTGCCAGCGCAAGAGCGAGATGGTCGAGGCGCAGACGCACGAACCGCCGGCGTAGTTTTGGCAGCGGGCTGGTGGAGGAAGATCCACGACCGGGGCGGGGGAATTGCAAATTGCAAATTGCGAATTGCAAATCTCAAATTGGCCCTGAGTGCGCCGCGCATTGCGATCAGGACATTTGCCATCGGTGTACGCCGGCCGCCGATGGAGGTCGATGTTGACCTTCACGTCCACGCGTCGGCGGTGTTCATTTTTCGGCTGGTCGTCGCAGACGGTGCAGCCGCAGCAGGTCAAAAAGAAGGCCATGAGCGCTATAGAGAGCGCGATGTGAATGGCCATAAGGAGGGCGAGGCCTCGGGAAGGGGTTTGGTTGGTTAAATTGTGTCGCATGGAAGAATCTCCGTTTTCGGTTTCGGGTCTTAGGTCTTGGGTCTTGGGTCTTCGGCAAAGTCCTAAGACCTAAGACCCAAGACCTCTTCACTAACCACTAATCACTAGCCACTAACCACTATCTGATTCTGACGCTCTCACTCCCGCCGGCTCCGACCCACTGATACGTGCCCCACCATTGAAGGTCGCGGACCATTCGGGCGGGCGAATAGGCGGCCGGGTTGAGATCGTGGTCGACGACGTCGATGGCCTTGAGGGCCGACATGGCGTAGCGGCTGCAAAACAGGCTGTCGAGGCGGGGGCGAATCCAGCGGGCCAGCCGCAACAGCCGCAGGCCGCTGATCGCCGCGCCTTCGTAGTCGTAACCTTCGCCCAGTTTGCCGACGAGAAACGCCGTCAGCTCGCGGCTCTGTTCGACGCCCAGCCGCCGGTCTTGCGCCAGCCGCATCCGCCACACGCGGCCCTGATAGCCGGCGATGCGCAGCCGCGGATCGTGCGCCTGCGGCCCGCGCACTTTGGCGCGTTGGATGTCGCAGGCCAGGTCGCACAGCGTGGTGCTCTCGAACAAGAGCACGCGGTCGCGATAGTTGGCGCAGAGGCCGACGTGGCTGAACCATTGGCCCAGCAGCAGTTGGGCCGGCGAGCACGTGGCCAGCGCGATGCCCCGGCTTTCGCAGTTGTTGCCCGCGAAGAGTACAAGGTCGCCGGGCTGGAAGGTGAGTCGTGGGAGCATGAGAGGGTTCGGGGTTCAGGAGTCGTAGGGTGGGACCAGCGAGCTTGCGAGCGCCGGCCCACCAGAGGGTTCAGGGTTCAGGGTTCAGGGTTCAGGGTTCAGGGTTCAGGGTTCGGGGTTCAGGGTTCAGGCGCAAGCGGTCCCCTCTCCCACCAGGACCGGGCTACGGTGAGGGCCGTGATTGGCCAAGCGGCCATTCTTCCCGCAGCGTAAATTTGGATTGGCTTGGCTTGTTTTTGTTTGCCACCGGCTTTCGCCGGTGGATGGCGTGCCTCTCTCAAACCTCCTGAGCCGGCTTCAGCCGGGCTTCTCGATGACTGCCTCGAAAGCGAGTCGGGCGCACTGCCGCAGTAGGAAGCCCGGCTGAAGCCGGCTGGTACAGAGGGGTTTGAGTGTTGGCGAACCACCAGTTGAAGCTGGTGGCAGAGGGGCGTAAGCAGCGCTGCGCCGGTCATGGCCTCAACTTCCCGCACTTTAGGTCGCAGTTGGCTTGGCGTGTGTTTTGTTTGCCACCAGTTTCAACTGGTGGTTCGCGTTGCCGTTCATCGGCTTCCTGAGCCGGCTTCAGCCGGGCTTCTCGATGACTGCCTCGAAAGCGAGTCGGGCGAAGAGCCGCAGTGGGAAGCCCGGCTGAAGCCGGCTGGTACAGAGGGGTTTGAGTGTTGGCGAACCACCAGCTCAAGCGGGTGACAGAGGGGCGTGAGCAGTGCAGCGGCGGTCATGGCGTCACTTCCCGCACTTTAGATCGCCGCTGGCTTGTATCGCGCCGGTTGCGGATCGTGCGATGGCCAGGTAGACTGGCCATGACCTGAGCTTTCAACATGCTGCGTTCCGCGCGCTTCGCCAAAACCGTGCTCGCGCTGGCGGTGATTTTTTCCTTCGCCGGCACGTTGGGGTTCGCCGTCACTCCGCCCGCCGGACCATGGTGGTGGACGAGCGCGTTTGTACACGGCCAGCTTGGCCTGCTGAGCATTTGGGCGGCGCTCGGCGCTGCGCCGTGGTGGGCGCGCTGGCCCTGTTGGTTTGCCGGTGTGGAACTAGCCGGGCTGCACATCCACCCGGATGCCTGGTCGCAGCATCTGCGCTGGCTCGAAATGCCGCACGCGCTGTTCACGTTCGTGCTGCTCTCTCTGCTACGCGAGTTTGCGACGTGGAAGGGGAAAGTGCGGCCGATACGACAATTCACGCTGCGCCGCCTGTTCGCGCTGACGGCGATGACCGCGCTCGCCCTCTGGGCCTGGAACCACCGCGCTCAGTTGCTGCCGCGCAGAGGTTGGCCTGAAACAACCGTCGACGTGGGCGGCTGTCTCTCTCTCACAGCGATCGACCTGATCGCCGTATGGATGATGCGGCGCCCGCTAGCCCGCTGGTGGTCGCTCGCGCTGATCGTTGCCGTGATACTCGTACAGTCCGTCCTCTGGCATTTTTACGATCCATCCATTTACCTTAGCTGGCGCGGTATCGTGCCGTCGCCTTGGAGTTACCATCTGTGCCGTATTGCTGCGTACGATGCGTCTTACCTGGCGCCGATCTTCGGCGTGTTGGCCGGTTATCGCTGGACGGCTGCGGCAACCAGCACCGAAGGTGCGTGATTCGATAGCCCAGGGTGCAGCGCAGCGGAACCCTGGGTTAGCGAGCGCCCGAACTCGTCAGCCCTAATTGGCCGTCACTCCCCGCAGCATAGAACGCCGCTGGCTTGGCTCGTCTCGATTCGCGCGCTGTCGCGTCGCGTGGACTGGCGATATAGTGAACGGTGTCACCGTGCTCTTCACGCCAAGCAATCGCCGATGCGACCAAGGCTGCCACTATCGTCGCGGCACGCTCGACGCGTGCTCATGTTCGCTGCGCTGTTCTGCGCGCTGACCATTCTCGTGCATTCGGTCTCACCACCGCTTGGCCGGTGGTGGCCGGTATCACGCGCTGATGTAAATGGCCTGGTACGCAGCCAACTCGTCTTGCTAGCGGTCTGGTCGGCGCTGGGCACGGCGCGGTGGTTCCTACGTTGGACGGCTGCGGGGCTGGCGTTCTGGCTTACTGCGCGGCCACTCGCAATCGTCAGCGCTCGATTGGATTCGTGGAAGTTGGATCTCGCCTGGGAAATCCTTCCCCATGCACTGCTTACCTTCACAGTCCTGTGCTTCGTGCGCCAGTTCGGGATGCGAGTGTGTGAGATCGAAGCGCAGCCGCTAGGCGCGGCGGGACAGTTCGGCTTAAAGAAACTGTTCACCTGGATGGCTGGCGCCGCCCTGATATCGTTGGCCTGGAGGTACTTCTTAGACCAGACGCACGGCGTCTCCTGGCCCCGCACATTTGGCACGAGAGAGATTTTGATTGAAGGTGCCAGCCGCAGTGTGTCGTTGACGCTGATCGAGCTGGCCGCGGTTTGGACCTTACTCCGCTGCCCGCGCCTACACTGGCGGCACGCCTGGACACTCGCCGTCATCGTGCTGGTGCAAACGCCGATTTGGCGCCAGGCCGACTGGTTGGTTCTCGGGCGGAACCAGTCTTGGTTGAACGACTTGCTATTCGTTTGCGTTTACGACGCCTTTTACCTTGCGCCGCTGGTCACCGTATTGCTCGTTGCCCGATTTGCCGGTTACCGGCTACGAGGCACCACCGGCTAAAGCCGGTTGCAGAGGCACACGGGTCCCTTCTCCTTCCGGCGAAGGGCCATGTGTGAGGACGGTTGGAGGTGCCGCTCTGCAGTGGGCGAACAAACTGTGACGTGATGGCGGCACCGACGAGCGTTTTGGCGGATCCGATCTCCGAGTTATCGGTCAGAACAACGATGGGACGAACCTTCGGATTCCCGCCCTGGCGATCGGTGACGGATGCGCGAACGATTCTCCCTTGCGTGAGATGTGCCACACTGGCGCGCTAGAAAGTGCCTTCCTCATCGCCCTCGAACCATTCGGCAGGGGGTCGGTGCTTCGCCGCCAATTGCTTTAGCTCCGCATTGGTCAACGGCCCGACTTGGGCGACATTCTCTCCGTCGCCGCGGCCGTCTTCCTCTTCGGGCGGCGCCGTTTCATACTCGAGAGATGAAGCCGGTTGTCGGTCCCGCGGTGGTGAGTGAAAATCCATTGGCTCTCTTGGAATTGTTCGACTTGCTCACTCTATTGTAGATCGACTGATGCCTCAGGATAGTGAACATTAAGGCAATCGGTGACCCGCGGCGGCATCCCATCGTGCAGCATGCTTTCGCAATCGGGATGTGTCAAGCCCGAATGCACATCCTTTGATGCCAAGTGCTTGAGTCAGGACGTGGCATCGCTATACTGAACAGAGGCATTCGGGCAAGAGATTTATTCCCGTGAACCGTTCCTGTCCTCACTGGACGGCCTGAGAAGGCCATCCTCCGAAGACCATATCCTCGCCGGTCGGGCGCGTTGCGGCAGACGGCTGCGGCACACGGAGTGTGCCTGCTACTTTGCGCATCGCCCGCTTCACGGCCCAGACCGGCGTGTGACTGCGATAGCCGAAACGGCGGGCGATTTCGCGCTCGGCGACGTTCTTCGACAGCAAATACTCGATCTGCCGGCGGCGACGCTCGCTGCGACGCTTGAAGCGGCGGCGGCGGCGACGCTCCAGCCAGCGGGCCAAGGGCGCGCGACGCGGCGGACGCTCGCCAGGTTGCGGATCGCGGAGGCGAAGGCCGCACGCCCGCAACACGTCGTGGACCTTCTTCACCATTCGCGGCCTGCCGAGGTGCGTCACCGAGCGGAGCTGCGCCTCGCTCCATTGGGCAAGATCGCCCGCGTAGACCACGCCGTGCTGCTCGAATACCCGGCAGGCGAACAGCGAAAAACCGAGATCGACCAGGCTGCGAAGCTCGCCCGGACACTCGTCCGGCGGCATCGTCCAACCTTCGCCCTTGTCGCGGGTCTTGATCTCGTGACGCAGCACCGCGGCCACGTCGTATTCGCCACGGGTACGATGCACCAACATGCGGCCGATCAGAATGTCACGGGGAGTGGGGATCATCGGAGGGCCTCTCGATTTTGGATTTTCGATTTTGGAATTTGGATTGATGGTCTTGGGTCTTTGCACCGCCAGCAGGGAAGTGGTTCGTGGATCGTGGTTAGTGATTAGTTGATGGAGTCGCTTCGCGACGCTCTTTCTCTTGTTTCCACTACCCACTAACCACTACCCACTAACCACTAACCACTACCCACTAACCACTAACCACTAACCACTAACCACTCGTCACGCGGCGGCCACGTACGGCTGGCCCAGCGCGGTCATCAACAGCTTGCGGGCGGACGCGAAATAGGCCGGCGAGCGGTCGCAGCCGATGAAGCGGCGGCCGAGCGCGAGACAGGCCAGCCCGGTCGTGCCGCGGCCCATGAAGGGATCGAGCACCACGCCGTCCGGCGGACAACTCGCCGCGATCAAGCGTTGCGGAATTTCCACCGGCCACGAACAGGGATGCTCGTCGCAGCCGCGGGCAGGCGGAATCTGCCACACGGATAGCAGCGTGTTCTCTCGGTCGCTCCACCAGTGCGGCCGGCCGAAGCCGAAGATGTATTCGTGACTCGGCGCGTGCTTCCGGCAATTCAGGGCCATGCTGCCGCGGCGGTCCCAGATGATCTCGCTCCACACGTCGAACGGCAGATAGCGCAGCGGATGAATGCCCCGACCGTCGCGGAACCGCAGCTTGTGATTGACCCAGGCCAGTCCCCGGCTGACGCGCAGCATCTCGGCCACCATCCACGCCAGCCACCTCTGATAGTGCTCTTCGGGCAACCGATCGGCATACCCTTCCTGCGAGACCTTGGCCAGCCAGCCGTCGTCGCCGCGGCGCTTGCGGCGGCGGAAGCCGTAGGCCCGTGTGTCGCGCGGCAGCGTGTTGTAAGGCGGACTGCTGACGGCGATATCGACGCTCTGCGGCTGAAGCGAGCGCAGCAGGTCGGCGGCATCGCAGCAGTGCAGCTCGAGGCGGCCGTCGGGAGATTGCCAGTCGGGGGTACGCATGGTTGGGCAATTTGCGAATTGCGAATTGCGAATTTCAAATTGCAAATTGACAGGTCACACGTCCACGGCGCTGGCGCCGTGGTACTGCAAGGCGTGCAGGCGCTGCAAATACTCGATGTCGCGATGGAAGCGGAGCACGCCCAGCGGTTCGATGTGCATGACGCGGCAGGCATGGCATAGCCCGACCGGATCGCCGAGCACTTCCCACAACACCGCGCCGCAACAACGGCAGCGCTGGCGGATCCAGGTAATGCCCGCGTCGTCGATGAGGGTGGTGTCCATTTTGGATTTTCGATTTTGGATTTTGGATTGGGGGAAGGGCGGCGTGAGAGATGCGGATTGACGATTACGGAGCGGTTCGACGCCGCGGCCCCCGGGCCCGCGGCAATCCAAAATCCAAAATCGAAAATCCAAAATCACAGATATGCCGCTACGCGATTGGCCGGCATGAAAGGCGCCGCCGCGGCGTGCGGCCGATATTCAAACAAATAGGCGTCGTCGCCCGTGCCGGGCAGGTAGCGGCGAAGAATGGTCACGGCGCGAAAGCCTTGCGAACGACAAAAGAGCTGAGCCGGCAAATTGCGCTCGCCCACAATCGTCACCAGCCGCTGCTGTTGGCGGAGCCGGCCGGCCACCGCTTGCACCAAGAGTGACGCCACGCCGCGTCGCCGGGCAGGCGGCCCGACGCACAGGTTGAGCACCTGCACGCGCCCGCCTTCCCGCTCGCCGATCAAATAGCCGCAGACGTCGCCGTGGCACTCGGCCGCCAGCCCGAAGGCGCGGTCGGGCGCCAGAGCGGCGGCGAAATCGGCCTCGCCCCAGGGCGAGGCGAAGCATGCCCGTTCGATGGTCAGCATCGCGGGCACGTCGCGCCGCCGCAGGAGGCGCAGATGGAAGCAGAGGGAGTTGGCCACGGAGGGACAGAGAAGAAAAGCACGAGACCGGTGAGGAGTATGCACCGGTCTTCGGTTGTGGGTCTTAGGACTTGGGACTTAGTCAGGCTAGGAAATGCACGCGGCCAAATCATTCAGCCGCGAGTCTATGCGCGAACTGGCTTGGCCTTGCCAGCGTTTGACGATTGCGGTTGTCGATAGGTCGGCGAGCAAGGGTACGAGCGCGACCTCGCCGCCGTACGATTGGACGAGATCGGCGCCCGGCACGCCGTCGGGCCGCTCTTCGGCGCCTTTGACCAGCACGTCGGGCCGGAGGTCGGCGATCAGCCGTTCGGGCGTGTCGTCGTCGAAAATCACCACATGATCGACGCAGTCCAGCGCGGCCAACATCGCCGCGCGATCGCGCTGGCCGACGATGGGACGCGAAGGGCCCTTCAGCCGCCGCACGCTGGCGTCGCTGTTGACCCCCACGATCAGCACGTCGCCCAGCGCCTTGGCCGCCGAGAGGCAGTGCAGGTGTCCGGGGTGCAAGAGATCGAAACAGCCGTTGGTGAACACAATTTTGCGGCCGGCCGCGCGGTAAAGGGAGATTGCGAATTGCAAATTGCGAACTGCAAATTGGCGATTCGAAGCGGGGGCGACGCTAGCGGGCGATTCGGCAGGCAATTTCAAATTTGCAATTCGCAATTTGCAATTCGCAATTTCTCCCTCGGCACCGGGTCCGTTCCCTTCAGACAACTCACTCGGCCTCTGCGGAACGCCGCAGAGGGCGTTCCCTACAGAGGCCCGGATCTCCCGCCAGCTCAGTCGCGCGACGCCAAGGCGCTCGACCTGCAACGCCGCGGCGGCGTTGGCCAACTCGCAGGCGGCGGCCAAGGGGCGGTCTTCGGCCAACGATCGGCCAAGGACCGCGAGCACCGTGTCGCCCGCGCCGGTGACGTCGCATATCTCCCGCTGGCGGCCACAAATATGCTTCTCCTCACCGTCGGCGGTGACCAGCACCATGCCGTCGGCGTCGAGAGTAATCACGGCGGCGCCGAAGCCCCAGCGCGCACAAAGGTCTTTGCCGGCCGCAAACGCTTCGGCCACGCAGCGGATTTCGCGTCCCGTGGCCTCGCTGGCTTCGCGGCGGTTGGGCTTGATCAGCGTGGCCCAGCGATAGAGAGCGTAATCGCCGCCGCGGCGGGGATCGACCAGCACCGGCACGCGGACTCGCCGGGCCGCCCGAATCACCGCCGATAACAGCCGAGGGGTGCAAACACCTTTGCCGTAATCCGAAATCAGCACCGCCCGGACGTAGCGGAGTGTCTCCAGGGCCGCCGCGCGGAGCTGATCTTCGACCTCTCGCGGCAAGGGCCGACGCGATTCGCGGTCGACGCGCAGCATCGCTTGCCCATGTTTGCCGGCGGCTGCGCCGATCAGGCGTTCTTTGACCGTGGTGGGGCGGTCCGAGGCAGGCAACAGGGCACCTCGCGTGTAGGGTGGGACCAGCGAGCTTGCGAGCGCCGGCCCACCATGAAAGCGGTCTCCACCGGTGGGCCGGCGCTCGCAAGCTCGCTGGTCCCACCCTACTTCGTTCCCGGTGCCCTGTTTCCTGTGCCCTAGCTCCGCGACCAGGCGCGTCACGGCGCGTCCGGCGGGGTCGTCGCCGACAACGCCGGCGAGCACGGGCTGGGCGTCGAGTCCCGCCAGCAGCGCGGCCACCGCGCCCGCGCCGCCCAAGCGGGCGTCTTCGCGTTCGACGTCGAGCACCAGCACGGGCGCCTCCGGGCTGACGCGCTCGGCGCGGCCCCAGGTGTAGCGGTCGAGCATCACATCGCCGACGATCAGGATTTGCGGGTTCATAGGGTTGCCTTTCATCTTGCGAACGGGAGGATGGCCTTCCCAGGCCGTCCAGTTCGTTTCTGGACGGCCTAGGAAGGCCATCCTCGAACGAGGAGTGCGGTCGGCGAAGCCGGGAGTTGAACTCCGCCGGCCGCGTAACGCGGGCATTCGATCACTCGTCGGCGACGACGGCCAGTTGGCCGCGGACGACGGGCCGGACGATGGCCCACAGGCCGAGCGGGTCCGCCAGCTCGCGCTCGTTGAAGGCGTCGGCGAACAGCTTGGCCGAATTCGCGTCGAGACTCGCGAAGGGCGAACGATGCAAGGTGGCCGTGCCCGACTGGCCTTCGTTTTCTTGAACGAGCAGAACGTGGTAAATCGTGGACATGAGAAACTCCTTGAAGAAAAAGCGAAACAGGAACAAGATCCGTTGTCTGTGGCCCGTGGTCCTTGGTCCGTGGCGGCGCGGGAACGCCGCGCGCGGGCTTTGGGCGACGGAGCACAAACGCGCCCTCGCGTGCGCAGTCACGCGCCGCGCTGCGTGAGGGACTTTTTCAGAAACGACCGAACAGAGTTGGTCTGGGCGTCACTCGACGGCGTTACGCGACCGGCAGGCGCCTGCCTGACTTGGTGGAAAACCGCGTTCGAAGCGCGGCCTCTTGTGGCGACCGCGCTTCGATGGGCCGGGCGCGTTTGCACCCGCCGCCTGTCAGTGTACATGCGCCCGCATGGCTGTCAAGCACTTTGCGACCACAAAATGTTGGGGGTTGATGGACAGCAGGCCACAAGATGTTGTGGTCAGACGACGGGGCCGGCAAAACAACGCAAGCGGGACGCTTACGCTACGGCCGCGGCGATGCCGCCCGCTTGCCGGGCGGAGGTTCACGTTCGCGGTCTACAGAGCGGCCTGTCGGAAATCACGCATCCGGCCGCAGTCCGCCGCTTTCGCATCGTCGAGCCGCCGCGCGGAGGCGATGTACCATTTGCCGTCGCCAACCCGGAGAAGCGCATCGGGAATAAGTTTTCCGTCACCGCTCACGAAGCCTGTATGGAGCAACTCGTCGTACACAAAGAACGGGCCTTCCAGCGTCAGCCAATACGTGGTGATGGCTTCCGTCGAGATGATCGGACTTCTTGCGCCATGAGAGCGGAGCGTCGAAAGCGCGATCGTAAGCTGGTTTCCGCCTTGCTGCCTGGGGAAAGGAAAACGCATGAACTGGGCGACGCCACGCCCCAGGATGTCCGTGGGCCTGCCCTGCTCGCGCCACGCCATGCCGATAAGGGCTGGCCCGGTGTCTGGCACATTATCGGGCATGAGCCGAAGCTTCCAGCGCTCTTTGACTTTCGCCAGCCGCTGCTTCGACTCATCGACGAACAGTCTTGCGGCGGCGTCTGGCTCGCGCAACTCTTCGCGGTGGTCCCACCACCAACTATGCCATCGCGCATGATCCGTCTCCAGCGGCCGTCCCGTGATCTGCGACAGCGCCTTCGCTGCGTGCGCCCCAACCCAATGGCGTGAAGGCCGCCACCCCTCCTGCCATTGCCTCTCCGCGGCGACGTTCGACTGATCCAGCGACCGATAATCGGACAGCAGCTTAATTAACGGTTCAATCGCGTCGCGCGATTGAAGCCGGCCGAGTTCGTCGCTGGCCGATGCCCGCACGGCGGGGTCGTTCTCCGCAAGCTGTTTGATCAAAATGGCCGTTTGATCGGTTGCGGACGGGGCGGCCGCATCCGATTCACATGAGGGCGGCACTGCAGGCGGTGGCTCCGCCTGGCAAACCCTGGTCAGCAACGCCACGGCCAAGGCCGCAGCGCGAACATGATCGCCATTTCTCGCCGGGGCTATCATCACGCTATTGTTCCCGGATTTTCGCGAGGGCTGCTCTGGCGTTGTTCGCCCAACCTTCGGGACCGAGCCAGGCGGGGGCGGGAATCGCAGCCTCGCCGGACGCGATACGTTCCAACACGGGCAAGGCCTTGGCATCCTTCAAACGCGCGAGCGCGTCGAATACTTCGAGCCGCACACGCGGGACCGTCTGCTTGTCTTCCACCGTGCGAAGAAGCGTTTCGAGGGCTGAACCGGACTGTCTCGGTAAGAATGCGGTAATCCAAGCACCAGCCTGGGCATTGTCGCGTGAAACACCGCTTCCAGGTGATCGAATTCCTCGCCCCATGCACGCCGTGCCAAGAGTATCTCAGCCACCCATTGCTCGGTATCGCTGGCGTTTGACTTCTGGGCCGTCAAAAACTCGGCAGAGTCCGCTCTGGACAGGAACGCACCGCGGGCTCGAACGTAATCCGCCCCGTGAGCGGCCGTGAGTTCGTTGAATGATTTCGCTGCATCGCTCATTTCAGCGCCCTCCATTCTTAGAGCCGGTTGCGACGCCATGAGCGCCGTCGTCGCCACGACGCAAACGCCAATACGAATCATCTGGGAACCTCGCTGGACGCTGATTGTGTTGCCATCCGTCCATGCACGGGCACGTAGCACACGCTGGACTGCATCGAATTATACGCGCCGCGCGGCCTCGGCGATATGTTCGGGGGCGCACAAAGGGGACAGATCCAATTTTCATGGAAGCAAGTCTTGTTTTTTGGGCCGGCCGCGGGGACGGAAGGTCGCTTCGAGGCCGAGTTCGGCGGCCGTGGTGCGGGCCCTATGCTCGCCGCCGTACGGCTGCGCGCGCTGTACGCTCAGCCGGATGGCTTTCAACTCCGCCTCGCTCTGCGGCTGATGGACATATTGAAGCGACGAACGCGGCCGTGGCAAGGGCCAGTCGCTCAAAATTCGTCGCTCGTCGGCGGTGCCGTTCAGCCGCCGCCAAAGACTGCTGTAGCGCCACTCTTCCGCGCGGCGGACCGTTGGGGCACGCAGAGGATTGCGATCGACATCCGCTTAAAGGGCCGCGAAGTCGGCGTCTTTGAGGAACAACCGCATGCGGCCCACGCCCCGGTTGAGAACGTGGAACAGCATGCCGCCAGGGGCTAACCGTGCGATTCTTGGCATGCCCCACGTCTAACCCAACCGCTTGGCCTTGTCAGGAATTGGAGTCGCGGTAGGGATGGCCCTTTCGGGCCACCCCCCGCACTGATCCGTACGTGAGGAACTACCTCATACGGCTCTTGCCTTGGGTGTTTGGCGTCAAAGCGCTCTGCTTTCCGCACACCGTGAAGACCGAACGACACGGGTTTCCGGCTCGGTGTCCGGACCGCGGTCTGCTTCACCGTGTTTCCCTTGGCCGGTCTCCTTCCCTCGACAGGCTCCGCCGCCGCCGTCGGGCCGGCTTTGTTCGCCTGCTTCTTCGGTACTATGAGGCCGTCCGACTCCCCGGAAACGTGCATGTTGGGCTTCTGGTCATGGACCTTCCCCAACCGGCCCGCGCCGCCATTCGGCGTGGGCGCTTCCGGGGTCTCCCGGTTTCCGCGAGGTGGGCGTCCATCCATGCTCAGGGTCTCTGACTCCGTGGCGTCGTCGGTCGGCTTGCGATTCATGGTACGCCGCCTCCGTGTGGCCTTCCCCCTGACAGGACAAGGTCGGCACGCGCAAAGTGATGATTTCGGAGCTCAATGGCTGGCCTGGATTTTCCCCTGTCGAACGCTTCGCCCGTCCCCTTACGGGAACCGGCGCATGACTCGGGGCCGAACTGGTTCGCTACTCCTTGTTCGTGCGGCTCTTTCATCCGCTACTCACCTCCGGCTTTCACCGGCGCTTTCCCTGCCCCTTTGTGCGCCTCTAGCTGCCCCTTTTTCCGACCCCGCGAAACGATCACTTTACTGCGGCAGGAGCCTCGTGACGTCTCGTCAATTCTTCAACGAAACGATAGAACTCTGCTTGCACCCGCAGATCGCCGTTGCCTGTCGACCATGCCGCTTCTTCGGCACCAGAGACGCTCAGATGGACCGATTCTCCGTTGGGGAGGTCGAAATAGACTTCCCAGGCCGTCTCCCATGCACCGGCCTGCTTGCCGGCGGCTCGGGCGCGATATCGCGGAAAAAACGACTCGATCTTTGCGACGACCTTCGGATTGACGATGCGCCACGCGGCCCACCGGCCCGCTCCATCTCGGTCGAGGGGCGCGGGCGCGAGGATCAGAACTTGGGTTGCGCCCTTTTCATCTTCGCCCGCTTCGACCGTGCCCATGAACAACACTCCTGATCCGAAACATAACCTTACGAAAACCGCCCGCAAGCTCACCTGAATCATTGCTTAACCCCCTGATAACGGCGTCGCCCCACGGGTCTTTCTCGTCCGGTAGCGCGTTTATAGTATCCTCGCGCGATGAACGGGGCAAGCTTTCCGCAATCGCCGCGGTCCTCCTCCCGTTCGCAAGACCGGGGCGGCTGCGGATCGCATCATGGCGAATCTCCCTGGGGGCGAGAATTAAATAACCTCCCACAATCCAAACGTAAAGCTTCGCCGAACCCGGTACGCAGGTGCCGTACACCAACCCGAAGCGCTAGCGAGGAACGTGAAAAAGGCGACAAAACCTCGCTTGCGCTTCGGGTTAGTGTGAAATGGGAACGGGTTCGGCGAAGCTTTACATCCAAACGCCCGTAAGTCCTTTGGTACCTGTAGTTTGCCGCGTAATTCAGCACGCAATGTAGGAGCTTGCTTAATTCTCGCCACATGGCGCTCAATCCGGATGCTCGGCCCCCTCACGACGAACTGCGACGTGCAAAGGCACGCACGTTTTACGTCGATCTACTTAGTCAGTCTCTGCGGGCTTTATGCTCGGCCTCGTGCCTCATCGAGGAGGCATACTCATCCGGACGAAGTTGCGCGGGCGGCCGCTTTTTTCGCAGGCCCTGTCAGGGCGTTTTCCTGACGGTGTTTCCGTTGTCGCTCGCCGACCACTTCCCGTGCGAATTGCAGTAAACCGAGCCGGTGTAAGCGGTCATTTGCATCGCTCCGCCCGTGGCGAGTTCTTGCAGGAACGCCGGGCCGTCGGCGCCAGATGCGACGTTGCACCCATAAAACGTGCATGACGTGACAGCACGTGTGCAGGCCACCAGGAAGTTCTTCAAGTCATTGGCCGATGGAGGGTCGTTGTAGGCAATGTAGCCGCCGACAACGGTAATATTGCCGTCGCCCATGCTTTGCAATGCCGATCTTCCATGATCGATCACAGCCAGCGAAAACGGTTTGTTGCCATTGGCCTTGTACTTGTTATTGATTGCCGTGATCACGTCATTGACGCTTCCTGCGGCGACGCCAGCAGGGATCGCGGCGCGCGCATCTACCAGAAAGCCATTGTCGGCCGCCGAACTGGAAATGCAGATCAAATCCGCGGAAGGCGCCGCGATGCGCACCGTTTTGCTGTTGACTTCTTACCTTCGCTCGAGGGCGGCCCCTGAAACAGCAGCTCAAAGATCTCGCTGCCGTTGGTGCGCACGGCCTTGATGAGGTACGGACCAGGGCGATTCATCGTGATCGTGACGTCGCCGGTAGTATGTACGACCTGGCCGTCGAAATCGGAGTGCCATTGGTAGGGGTTGGAAGGATCCTGCGTGGGAGAGATCAACACGGCGAGCAGGGTGCCGTACGAGTCCGAATATGGAACGGTGTAGCTGCCTGTCGTGGTGATTTCGGTGTAGTAATCTTCTGGAACGTAGTCCGTAAGGTCATCAATGTCGATCACCTGCACCGGGGCGGTGGCCTGGCATTCGCAAGACCCTTCTTGAACCGTGACCTGAACCGTCACCGCGCCCGGTTGACTTCCGATGAATCCGGTAGTCTGCGAATTGGGCGCGGTAAACGTCCCGTTTCCGACGCTCGGCGGCGTGAGCACAGCCCATGAGTACGTTGCAGGCGGCATGCTGGGAGTGACATTCGCCTGCAGGGTGATCGGGCGCTGGTCTTTCCCGCAGCCGACATACATTCCATCAGGCTCGCTAATCGTGACCGTGCAGCAACCGCTCGAAGAGCTGGGAGACGACGAAGATGAGGAAGTCGAGGACGAGCTGCTCACGCTCGACGAACTGCTGCTCGATGGCGGCGAACTGCTGGAACTCGACCAGGACGAACTCGACGAGCTGCTGGAACTGGGGGACGAGCTCGACGAGCTGCTGGAACTGGAGGACGAGCTTGACGAAGAACGACTCGACGCAGAGCTCGACGACGACGCGCTGCTGAGGCTTGACGAACTACTGTTGGAAGACGGTGATTGGCTATTGGAACTCGGCGACGCCGAGCTGCTGTTGGACGACGAGGGCGCGCTGCTGGGCGTCGAGGAGGCCGCACTGGAAGGTGGCGACGACGTGACGCTACTGGCGGCTGACGAGGGAGCACTGCTGGGGGGCGACGAGGTCGCACTGCTGGGCGCGGACGAGACGGCACTGGAAGGCGCACTGCTGGTAGCCGAGGACGCCACGCTGCTGGGGGCCGACGACGTCGCACTGCTGGGCGCGGACGAGACGGCACTGGAAGGCGCACTGCTGGCAGCCGAGGACGCCACGCTGCTGGGGGCCGACGAGGTCGCACTGCTGGGCGCGGACGACGCGGCGCTGGAAGGCGCACTGCTTGGTGCCGACGATGCGACACTGCTGGGTGCCGACGACGGGGCGCTGCTCACCTGTGAGGACAGCTGGACGGAGGAACCGTACTGGCCGCTGCTCGAGGATGACGGCGAGGAAATGGATGACGGCGATGACATGTTTGGGCTCCTTTATTGGTGTGATTTTTGGATGTGTAAGTGGGTTGTCCGACCGTTGAAACGTGCGGTTGCGGTTGCGATCGTCACGTGCCGACGCATTCGCCATAGACCGCGGTGTAGATGTTCTGGCGGGTGTCCTTGGGACGGCGGATGGCGTCTTCGACGTTGCTGGCTGCGATCAACGGTTTGGCCACCAGCCGCGCCAGCGAGGCGGGCGAGAAATAGTGCAGGTGCTCGCCCGGCTTATAATGACTCCATGCGCGGCAGGCGGGAAAAGCCGGCGGTGCCAGTGGCAGCGAGACGAGCACCAACTGCGCCCGCCGCCACAACGACCGCACCGACGAAAAATCACCGAAATGCTCCAGCGAATCGAAGCAGCTCACGACGTCCCACAGCGATTGGTCGCGGGCCAGGTCGATCTCGCGCACGCCACAGTCGACGCCGTGAACGTCGCAGCCGAAGGCGTCGAAGCCCGCCGCGCTCGCCGCCCGCACGAAGGCGCCGTTGCCATAGCCCACGTCAAGCAGCCGCCCGCGGGACGCGAACCCCTTGAGAAAGCCGACCCGCAGGCAGCTCATTTCGCGGCAGGGATACGCTTCGTAATGCCGGACATAACTCTCGTCGTAGGAGACGGTCGCTTCCGGCGGCCACTGAAAGACGTGCCGGCAGCGAGGGCAGTGCCGCAGGTCGTCGAACGCTTCCACGCCCTGACACGCGCAGACGGGACAGAGGCAGGTGTTCATAGTTCCTCCACAAGAGCAAGAAGTTCGTCGGCCGCCGTGCGATGATCGATGGGTGCCAGGCGCAGCCGCCACCGGGCCAGCACGGCCTCGCGCGCCGCCACCGGCCAGCCGGTCATGAACGACGTGTCGGCCAGGTCGCCCCGCGCCACCAATGCGCGCACGGGCAAGCGCCCGCCGCACTGCGGGTCGAGAAAATGGTAGGGCGCCATGGTCTTCCATAAGGTCAGCATCCGCAGCCTGCCGATGGTCGCGCCGACGAGCATGGGCCCCGACGGCACGGTCACGAACGCGCAGGCCCGCGACAGCAGGTGGTGCATCGAGGCGGCATCGCACGGCAGGAACCCATAAACGCTGCGGACGTTGGCGGCCCGCCCGTCGGCGGCGTGGCCGCCCGGCACGTAGTCGAGGACGACGAACTTGAAGCGGTCGGGCCAACGGCGGTTGACGAGGTCGATCATTTGCAGCGACTCGCGGGAGTCATCGCCAAAGTTCTTGCCACCGTCGGTGTGGCCGTAACGGGCGATGCAGATCAGCTCGCGGCCGTCCAACCAGCGGTCGAGCACTTGGTCGACGTAACTTTTTGAGGCGCGGTCTGGGGCGACGTGGTAGCGGGGCATCTCGACCGCCCCCGGCCCAGTGCCGAAAAGTTCCACGAAATTGCGGCGCCCTTTGACGAACGCGCGTTCGTCGTGATACGGCAGGTGCGGCTCAAAGAGGCCGAAGTGGTAAACCTGCACATCGGGGCAGCCGAGGTCGAGCTTCATCCGCTCGAAATGACGCGCAAAACCTTCGGCCGAGTTGAGTCCCAGGTCGGCGCCGTTCACCGAGCCGCAATAGACTGCTTCCACAAGCTCGCTCTCGTGAAACATCGACGTGTAGGCGTTCACGGCGCTCGTGAAAAACACCCGGCCAAAAATCTCCCTTAGCCGCACAAAGCACGGCGAGAAAAAAACGTTGTCGCCCAGCCCGTGGAGCGAAACGATCATCAACGGCACGTGCGGGCAGTCGAGCATCTGCTTGACGCCGTCGGGCGTGCCGGGAAGGGGAAGAAACCGGGTCGTCATGGCGGGTGTTGGCGGAAAGGTGGTCAGAGAACGAGATACTTGTCGATGGCCCGCACGACGTCGTCGGGCGTAATCAGCCATAAGCAGCGGGGATGGCCGGCGACGGGCTGCCGGCAAAGATCGCGGTCTTTGTGGTCGCCGTCGCCGAGCGGCACGACGCGCGATTTCCAGCAGCCGCCCATGGCGCAGCAGTCGAGCGCGCCGATCGTGTGCAGAAACTGATGGCCGGGATATTGCTCCCAGTGCGGCGGCTCGCGGCCGCCGTTGATGACGACGCAGGGGCGTAGGGCTGTGGTCGCGCTACGCCCCTCACCCCGGCCCTCTCCCGGAGGGAGAGGGAGATCGCCGCCCTCAACCCGGCCCGCCTGCGGAACGCCACGGAGGGCGTTCCCTACAGAGCCGTTCACCGGCACCGCGGCGGCCAGGTGCATGGGATACGACACGCCGGTGAGGACGCCGGCGGAATGATAGACGAGCCGGATCAACTGCCGGTGGTCGGTCTTGCCGCGGAGGTCGATTGCGCCGGAAAGAGGGCGATGGTTGTGCTCCGACGCCCCGATCTGCACAAAGGTGATCCGGCCGCGGAAGTGGTCGATCACCCGCTGGAACGACTCCAGCGGCCACTGCTTGCAGGTGAAGTCGTTCTTGCTGCCCGCGTTCACCAGCCAGAACGCGCCGCGATAGCCGGTCGTCTCCTGCACCTGGTTCATCCAGCCGCGTTCCTCGTCGCTCAAGTAAATGTCGCCACGAAAGTCGTGCGGCCGCAGCGAGGCCAGGCCGAGTTGCCCGGCCAGGTGTTCGCAGTAGCCCTCCAGAAAATGGACCGGCCGCTGGTTCGACTGATTGATGAGCGGGTAGTGCATGTCGATGGTCCGCGCATCGCGGTCGCCGTCGGCGATGGGCGTGAGGTACGGGTTGTGCTCCCAGATGGCCGGCGCGCAACTGCGGACGTCGGTGACGTATTGGCCGGGATATTGGCGGTGCAGCTCGCGGACGGCCGCCGTCATCACGACGACGTCGCCCGGACACTGGCCGCAGCGGAGGATGAGGCGTGGCACGCGAGGGTCAGGGTTCGGGGTTCAGGGTTCAGGGTTCAGGGTGGGACCAGTCCCGGCGCGCCGGGACGAGCGCCGGCCCACCATTCAGAAGGCAGAAGGCAGAAGGATGCCGCCTTCATCCTTCTGCCTTGCTCCCACTACGACGCTTCCCGCATCGTAGGATCGAAGTGGCTTGTGACCTTCGCGCTTGGTCACGGCCCAGTGCGCCGATTGCAATTCATCAGGCACTCCTGGATGGCCCGCAGGGCCACGCTCAAGCAATCGCAGGCACGCTGCGTGTAGTCGTTCGGCCCGCCGCAGGCCGTCGCCACCGCGTCGACGCGCCGCCGCAGCTTTTCCAGGTCGAGGGCGAACCGCTTGCACTCGATCCGCAGCCGCTTGCGCGAGAAGAGTTGCTCGCCCACTTCACGCGACGAGGCGGACGGCGGTTCTTCGGGATCTTCGATCTTGGCCGCCTGCTTCAGCGTGCGGGCGCGGCCCCGCCGTACTTCTTCCAACGCTTGGCGTTGCTTCGGCTTCGGCAAATCGATCACCGTGGCGGCGTCGGAGACGGAAATGGTGCCCTCGCTGATGGCGTCAATCACCTGTTCGTCGCCGCTTTCGAGAACTTTCGAGGCCGTTGCGATCGAACGCGCCGAAACATTCAGCAGCGCCGCGGCCTGTGCATTGACCTTTGCGCACGGTGGGTGCAAATTTGCACCCACCGTTGTTTCTCGGTGTTTTTTATCATCTCGTACCTCAGTGGTGGGGCCTGCGTTGCCCTCGGCAAATTGCGTCGAAGCCTTCCGCTCCGCGGCCTCATCTTCGAACATGCCTTTGGCCCGCGCGCCGATGATCGACCGCTGGCTTTCATTGAGATGCCGGCGGTGCAGGTTGCGGGACAGGACGAAGGCCAGAGGCGAGCCGACGGCGTCCCACTCCTCGAACCGCGGCTCGATGCCGGCCAACTCGCAGGCCCGCAGGCGATTGCGGCCGTCGAGCACTTGCCCCTCGAACAGCACCACCGGCTCGCGCAGCCCGTGGGCCTCGATGTCTTCGACCAACAGCCCCAGTTCGGGGCCGTGCATCATGGGAAACAGCGTGGCCGCGGGGTGAACGCCCAGCGGCCCGACGGTTTTCAACTCGGCCGGCGGGGCGAGGGAAACGATGGGCGTGATCGTCACGGGCACGGGAAATCCTGTGGAAGCAGTCATGGTGGGTCTCCTTTTGCTACGGGTTGGTGAAACAAGGACATTCCGGTTATCGAGCACAATTGGCTTGCAGGGTGGATGAGTCGTAGGGTGGGCCGGCGCTCGCTGGTCCCACCCTACCGTCGCCGGTCTCACGGCTCTTATCACTTATCACTCATCTTTCATCTTTACGTCAGTGTACGCATATTCTATTCCGGTTGCAAGGGGCACTTCAAGAAAATAGCAAGCCATAATTTGCGTATAGGTGTAAAAGCGTTTGACAGATGCGGGTTTTCTGGTAAAAAACTATGGGGGCACGAAGAATCCACGATTCCAGACAGACACGATTCAGAAAAAGGAGAAAGCAATGGCCAAGGTAGACAGTTCGCCGGAAGACGTGGCCGCCATGATGCGGGACGTCGAAGAAATCGTCACGAACCTCCGCGAGACGCGGGAAGAAATGCTGCGGCAAGGGCCGAAAGTCGTGCCGATCGACGTTTCCACGGCGGTCGGCCACATCGCCTGGCTGAAACGCTGGGCCGAGAAGGTGTCGAACGCGCCCAAAGAGGCCCGCCTGCGGCTGGACGCCGACAAACTGCGGGCGGAGATCGCCAAGCGGCTGAAGCAGCAGACCACGGGGGCCGCCAAAAAAGCGGCCGCGGCCCAGAAGGCCGCCGCCGCCGCGCCCGGCCGCGGAAGACGGTAGTGGTTAGTGGTTAGTGGTCAGTGGTCCGGTGGCTGGGGCAGAACTGGGCCGCGTGGATCGCGATCCGCACGAAACGCGGTGCGGCCCAGCGATGCCCCGGTGCGCGCCGGCGCATCCTGGCCGCGGCGCGGATGGGGTGATGTCAGACGCCGTGTGGGCTTGGCTCCGCCGAAGGAGGATGTCGTTTTTGTTCCGCCCGGAGCGGTGCAAGCCAGTTGGCCTACATGATGAGAGAGCGTGGCGGCCAAGCGATGCCCCGGTTGTGCGCACCGGGGCATCGGCTGGCCGCCGAGATGAACGAAGTGCCAGCCTCCACTTGGCCAGGCTCTGCCTGGGCCGGTGAAAACTTGGCCTTTTGGCCAGCTTTGACGATTTATAGTCGCGCTGGATTTGTTCCGTCGGGAAATCCCACGCCACCGGGGCAAGCCCTCGTTGTTCTACACGTCTCGCGCGTCAGCCGCGTAGCGGCGAGATGGTTTAGCCGTGGGCGCGAGCCTTAAGTTTAGCCGACTTTTCTTTGCTTGCATTCGAGGCGGGCTCCAGTGACCAGTAGCTGCAGCGCCGTCCAGCCACGCCACGATACCATCCAGCCGGGACGTTTGTCGCCGCGACGGTTTTGGTGGCCTCCAAGACGCGCCAGTGCAAAGAAGAACTCATGAACCGTCCAGCTCGGCCGTGCTTCGCCATGTCGCCAGGTGCTCAGGACGTGAATATACTCCT